>CAZIVY010000544.1:0-8421 GCA_964542505.1 uncultured Rhodospirillaceae bacterium | reverse complement strand
TACACCATGCCGGCGTTCCTGGTGCCCTTCGTTTTCGTCCTCGACCCGGCGGGCGTGGGATTGCTCTTGAACCTGCCCAAGGGGGGATCGGTCGCCGACGTGCTGTCGGTAGTGGCGGTTACGGTCGCCGGCTTGGCGGCGTTCGCGGGCGCCATAAGCGGATGGGCGCTGCGCGCCACCAGCCTGGACGAGCGCCTGGGCCTGCTGGTGGCGGGGCTGTTACTGATTGTGCCCCAGATCGTCGCCAGCTTGTTGTCGTCGGTTGCCGGGGTCGAATTGTCCTACGCCCAGCCGATCGGATTTGCGCTGGCCCTGGCCGTGCTGGCGAAGCAAGGATGGAGTATATTGCGGCCATGAGTCTCTGCCTCACCGCCGGCGCCTTTGCCCTTAGCCTGGCTGGCCAGGCGCTGCATGTGGAATGGACCGCGGCCGACGGCGCCGCCAGGGCCGAATCCTGGATCATCCAGGACCGCCGCCTGGTGCTGTCGGCGGCGCGCGTCAAAAGCCAGAATGCCGGGACCGTGGGAGTTGAAGGCGCGGTGCAGGTGGGCGACTGGCTGCACTTTTGGCCACAGAGGCCGCCCCAGGATCGCCTGACGCTGGACAACCCGCCCGGCAGCGGCTACCGCCTGTGCTGGGACGCGGGCTGCGCCGATCTCGAGTTTCTTCTGCCGCGGAAGATGAACGGCGTTCCGGTCGTGATCGCCTCCTGCTTCGAGCCCAAATAAGGGCGTCGCCGGCCTTTAAGTCCGGCGGCATATTCGTTATTAGTCTGCGGCGGCCAGAATGAAATTGGGAGTTGGCTTATGGCGGCGAAATCGGGCCGGGGTTCCAGCCGTGGCAAGGGTGGCGGGCGCAAGGTCCCTGGGCGCGCCAAGCGCGCCAGCCTTGTGCGCGCCAAGCGCGCCAGCCTTGTAGGTGGGGGCGGCCTCGCCCCCGTGCGCACCAAAACGCGCAAGAGCCCCGTGCGCACCAAAACGCGCAAGAGCCCCGTGCGCGCCAAAACGCCCAAAGCCCCGCGCCCGGCGGCAAAGCCGCTGGCCCAATCGCTCGTAGGCAAGGCGCGCGAGACGGCGAAGTCGATGGACACGCCGGCCGTACGCAAGGCACGCGAGGCGGCGAAGCCGCTTGCCGAGTCGCTCGTGCGCAAGGCCCGCGAGGCACGCGCGGCGGCGAAGCCGCTTGCCGATTCGCTCCTACGCAAGGCCCGCGAGGCGCAAAAGGCAGCAAAACCGTTCGCGGAATCGCTCGTACGCAAAGCCCGCGAGGCGCAAGAGGCAGCAAAACCGTTTGCTGATTCGCTTCTACGCGAGGCCCGCAAGGCTGGCGAGGCGGCAAAACCGTTTGCTGATTCGCTTCTACGCGAGGCCCGCAAGGCGCGCGAGGCGGCAAAACCGCTCGCCGAATCGCTCGTACGCGAGGCCCGCAAGGCTGGCGAGGCGGCAAAGCCGCTCGCCGAATCGCTGGCGCGCAAAGCGCGCGGGGCGGCCAAGGACGCCATGGAAGCCACCGGTATTCAGATGCCCCAATCGCTTTCGCCGTCGGCGGTACCGCGCCGGTCCCAGAGGACGCCAGCGGCGGCGGCGCGTCCCGGATCGGCCGCGGGCGTGCGCGTGCTCGGGCGGCTCAAGCCCGGCTACAACGCCATCCTGACCCCGGCGGCGTTGAGTTTCCTCGCCGCGCTGGAACGCGCCTTCGGCCCCGAGCGGCGGCGGCTTTTGCTGCGGCGAGCCGAGGCGCAGGCGCGGCTCGACCGCGGCGAGAAACCGAAGTTTCCGCCGGAAACGCAGGGCATTCGCGACCGCGAGTGGACGGTGGCGCCGGCGCCCGCCGACCTGCGGAACCGGCGGGTGGAAATCACCGGCCCCACCGACCGCAAGATGGTGATCAACGCGCTGAATTCCGGCGCCAACGTCTTCCTGGCCGATTTCGAGGATGCCAACACGCCCTCCTGGGACAATCTGATCGAAGGCCAGATCAACCTGCGCGAGGCCGTCGCCGGCGCTATCACTTATGACGATCCGCTTACGGCCAAGGTCTACCGCCTGGGTCCCAAGCCGGCGGTCCTGATGGTTCGCCCGCGCGGCTGGCATTTGGAGGAAGCGCACGTGCTGGTGGACGGGCTGCCAATGAGCGGCGCCCTGTTCGACTTCGGCCTCTATTTCTTCCACAACGCCAAGGCGCTGCTGGCCAAGGGCAGCGGGCCTTATTTCTACCTGCCGAAGCTCGAAAACCATCTGGAAGCGCGGCTGTGGAACCAGGTTTTCCTGCACGCGCAAGAGGGGCTGAAAATTCCGCCGGGCAGCGTCAAGGCCACGGTGCTGATCGAGACCATCCTCGCCGCCTTCGAGATGGACGAGATCCTGTGGGAGCTGCGCCAGCACTCCACCGGCCTCAATTGCGGACGCTGGGACTACATTTTCAGCTTCATCAAGAGATTCCGCCGCCAGCGCTGGGCGGTGCTGCCCGACCGCGCGCAGGTGACCATGACCACGCCCTTCCTGCGCGCCTACTGCCAGTTGCTGGTGCAGGTTTGCCACCGCCGGCAGGCGCACGCCATGGGCGGCATGGCGGCGCAAATCCCGATCAAGGACGACCTGGCGGCCAACGCCGCCGCGATGGCGAAGGTGCGCGACGACAAGGAGCGCGAAGCCGCCGAGGGCTTCGACGGCACCTGGATCGCCCACCCGGGCCTCGTCGGCCTGGCGAGGCAGGTCTTCGACGCCCATATGCCGGGCCCCAACCAGATCGCGCGCCGGCGCGACGACGTGCGGGTAAGCGCCGCCGATCTCCTGCAGGCGCCGGCGGGAACGATCAGCGAGGCGGGCTTGCGCCTGAACATCAACGTCGGCATCGGCTATATCGAGGCCTGGCTGCGCGGCATCGGCTGCGTGCCGCTCCACAACCTGATGGAGGACGCGGCGACGGCGGAGATTTCCCGCGCGCAAGTGTGGCAGTGGCGCCGGTACGGGGCGAGGTTCGCCGACGGCCGCGCCGTGGACGCGGCGCTGATCGGACGCATCATCCAGGAGCAACTGGCGGCGGCCGAAAACGCGCTGGGGGCGGCGGGCTTCGCCGCCGGGCGTCACCAGGACGCCGCCGCGCTGTTCCGCCAATTGGTGGAAGCCGAGGACTTCGCCGAGTTCCTCACCCTCCCCGCCTACGACCTGCTGATCAAGGAAGGGCGGTAGGGGGCGGCGGCGAAGCCGCGTTACCCCCAAAAGCAAGGGGCGGGCCGAAGCCCGCCCCTAACGCGCGATAGGGGTCCGCCCCAACAATTCCTATTTGGAGGTCCACATGCCGCTGATCCTACGCAGCGGCACATCGCCAGCTAATGAGGACATACACCCAAAAACAGTATTGACTCCCCATGCGTGGTTATTATATTGAATATATTATCAACGATTTTTCACGACAATAGGTATAGATAATGACCGTAAAACTTCTTGAGAAAACTGGACCATTTAAGGCAAGAGACAAGCGCGGAAAATTCGTCGAATTGGCTGAGCGGCGGACAGCTAATGCCATAAAGGCGATCCGTGTGATCGCTAAATTGGGGAATAAATCGGCCTATGTATACGACGAGGGCGACGTGAGGAAGATCGCCGCCGCGTTGACCAAAGAGGTTGAGGCGCTTAAGGCGCGGATGTCGTCGAGCGGCGGCAAGGAAGCCGTGGAATTCAAGTTGTAAAGCTGTGTTGGGCGGTGCCGAAAAGGGAGGACTTCAATGAACAACGGCGAGATCAGGGATCTTTGCCTCAGCCTCCTTCGCGCCGAGACCGAAGACGAGGTGGTCGAATTTCTAAAGAAAATTGGCTACTGGGATAATCCGGCGGTCTGGCGTTACTACGGCGACGTCGAGAACAATTGGGGCCAAGGCGGAAACCAGCAGAGCCTCGCGGAGGCGGCGCTGGTCGAGAAGATCGTCAACTCGGTCGACGCCCGCCTCATCAACGAATGCTTGGAGCGCAATATCGATCCGAAGGGTCCGGACGCCCCGATGAACATCCGGGAGGCCGTCTCTCGGTTCTTCGAGGGCGGCACGGGCAAGAAGTTGGCAACCGGCGGCTTCGTCGAGGACTGGTTGGACGAAAAGCTCCGGGAGGTGGCGCAAGGCATCACGCTCTGTGGCACCGGCACGAAACCAATCCTGAACCTTACCATCAGCGACTGCGGCGAGGGTCAGACACCACGCAAGATTCCGATCACCATCCTGTCGCTCAGCAAGAGCAACAAGATGTACATACCCTTCGTGCAGGGGCAGTTCAATCAAGGCGGCACCGGTGCGCTGCGTTTCTGCGGCAAGAATAACATCCAGTTCGTCGTGAGTCGCCGGAACCCGAAGCTGCTCGGGCCGGATCCGGACGAGGAGGACTCCCGGTGGGGCTTTACGGTGGTCCGCCGCGAGCGGCCCGCCGGCGGCCGCCGGAACTCGATCTACACCTACCTCGCGCCCGTCGGCGTAGGTTACGCACACGCCGACCGCAACGGCGAGGTGCTGTCGTTCTCGGCCGCGTCGCTGAAAATCTATCCGGACAAGGACAGCCCATACGGCCGCGACGCGACGTACGGCACCGCGATCAAGCTATTCGACTACAAGTATCTTGGCGAGCGTTCGAACATCATCCGAGGCCGCAGTATCCTCAGCCGCCTCGACCTGCTGCTGCCAGAGATCGCCTTGCCGATCCGGGTCTACGAATTCCGCAAGAGCGAGGCTGGAAAGTATCTTGACCCAGGCAGCCGCGAGACGACGCTGAGCGGGCTTCGCCGCCGGCTCGGAAACACTAAGAACGTGGAGAACGGCTTCCCGATCACGATTCCTTTCTCGCCTTCGGGCGAGCAACTCTACGCGACCGTCTACGCCTTCAAGCCGGCCGGCGCGGCGCGCGAGGACGAGGAAATAGAAGAGACCGAGGAAAACGCGAAAAAGAAGAGGCTCGGCGGCCTCACCCGATATCGGAAGCGCGAGGGCGTGCTGTTCGTACGCAACGGGCAGACCCAGGGCGCGCTTCCCAAAGATTTCTTCCGGCGCGACACGCTCAAGCTCAAGCCGCTCGCTGATGATTTACTGGTGTTCGTCGAATGCGACCGGATGAGCGACCCCGTTCGCGAAGACCTGTTCATGCCGTCGCGCGACCGGCTCACCGAGAACGACTTCAAGGGCGAACTGATTGACGGTCTCGAACAGGCGCTTCGGGACGACGGCATCCTGCGGCAACTGCGCAACCAGCGCCAGCAAGAGCGCATGACGGACCGCATGAAGGACGACAAGCCGCTTGCTGATGTCCTCCAGCAACTTATCCGGAGCTCGCCCAACCTGACGGCGCTGCTGCAGCTTGGGCAGCGCATCACAGCGCCATTCAACACCAACCCGACCGGGGCCAGTGAGGAAAACCCGTTCAAGGGCGAGGTCTACCCGAGCTTCTTTAAGCTCAAAGGCGTGGCCTACGGCGATACCCTTAAGCGGGACTGCCCGATCAATTTCCGCATGCGTCTGACGTTCGAGACCGACGCCCGCAACGACTATTTCACGCGCCGCATCGAGGGTGGAAAATTCTCGCTAATGTGGGTCGACAAAAAGGGTAATGAACGCATGGTGTCGACCATCGGACCGAACCTGAGACGCGGGTCCGCAACGGTGACGGCGACGCTGCCAGACGGCGTGGAAGTCGGCGACGTTGTCGCCTTCGTGGCCCAAGTGAAGGACACCCGCAGCGGATTTGAGAACTGCATTGACGTCACAATCAAGCCTTGGGCGGAGCACCGCAAAGGCGGCAAGCCCATCACGGACAGGAAGAACCCGGACAAGACGCAGGGGAAGGACCGCGAAAAACCGCACGAACTTGCCATGCCGAGGATTGACCCGGTCTACAAGGACGGCTGGGCAGCCCAAAGACCGCCGTTCGACGAATACACGGCGATGCAGATGGAGGTGGAATACGATGAGGCGGAGAATGAGGTCTACGTCTTCAAGATCAACATGGACAACACGCCGTTGCTGAACGAGATCAAGCAGCGCCGCCTCGAAGACACACCCGCCCGCAACCAATTCCTCTACGGTAACGTGCTGATCGGGTTGTCACTGCTCCTGCAGGACAAGCAGAAGGACGAGTTGCCTGAGGATTTGAAGTTGGCGAAGGTCGAGGAGCGGATCGAGATGACGTGCCGAGGGCTCGCACCCTTCATGCTGGCGCTGACTTCTCTCGGCCTAGAGGATTTGTCGGACGCCGATCAGTTCGACGGTCTGGAGGCCGCAACAGGCTGACACCTTGCCGTTGTTGGTGAATCAGCACGACTTCCTGGCTGCCTGGTGTCTCGCCGCGTTGGTCGGAATACCAGCGCCGGCTCGGCACGCTGCGCCAAAGCCGGCCATCGCGCTTGCCGCGAAGCATCGGCAGGAAAACCTCTGACAGGCCGGCCCCCTGCATTGTTTCTAGATAGCGCGGCAACTGCCAGCTTGCATCGGAGAAAGCGACCATCTGCACGACAATCGTGTCCTCATCGCAGAGTGCCGCGACCGAGGACATCGTGGCGCGTACGTTATCGAAATAGGTCTTGAGTTCGGGATATTTCCGGTCCCCCATCGTGTAGTAGGACGAACCGGCGCCGTCGAGCTTATTGGCGATCCAGAAAGGCGCCGGCGCCTCCTTGCGGCCATCGACCTGCCACCGGTGATAAAGTACGTGAATTCCAGGGTATGGCGGCGAGGTCACCACCAGCTTCGGCGCCTTCCCCTGCAACAGTAGTTGATCGTCTTCGAGTCCAGCCGCCGAACGGTGGAGTACCCGTATCGTTGGCAATTTGTCATGGCGCTCTACCGCAACCCGGAACGCGCGCGCACCAGCAATCATTTCGACAGCATTCTCCGCGAGCATGTCGCGGAATTCGCCGATTGATGGCAGATTCCTTCGGCCATCAAGCGCCCACTGCGCAGTGCGCAGAACCACGCATCGCCCAAACGACTCAAGCCGATCATCATAGAGCCGGATTGCGCTAGTGATTGCTTGCTCGATGACTTTTCTAAGCCGCCAACGTGACGGGTGATCCAGGTGCTTGTAGTAGCCTTTCTCGGCGTAGTCCTCGAAGTGGACTGACGAACGGCGGATATGGAGGGAATTCGGCAACCGCCTCGCCCAAGCGGCCAGTCGGTCTAGCTCGTGCTCCCCGTACACGGCGGTCTTCACCGTAGCGACGAATTGCGCGAGCGCGCTAATGTCGATGCCGACTGCATGCCGCCCGAGAGCAAGCGCCTCGACGAGGCTGGTCCCTCCTCCCACGAAGGGATCCAGGACCAAATCTCCCGGTTCCGAGAGGGCCTCGATGGTCGCGCGCACAAACGTGGGAGAAAATCTAGCCGGATACCGATAAAAGTTATGGGTGAGACCGCTGACAGGCTGAGAATCGCATGCGGCCTTGATCAGGGACGCCTCATCGGCTTTCGAGATATCGAGAAAACTAAAATGGGATTTCATGACAATCAATCGGATGTTTCGCGCCGACCGGCGGCTCGATTACGCGAACTCGTACTCGCGGCCTTAGAGCGTGTCAAGGCAAGCTTGACTAGTACCACTGGATAGTACTATACTGTGTCCGTGAACGCCGGGCATCGCCGCACCCTCGCCGCCGTGTTCGCCGACCCCGCCGGCGCGAACATCAAGTGGCGGGAGGTGGCGGCGTTGCCGCGGGCGCTCGGCGCGGAGATCGAGAGCGGCAGGGGGTCGCGGGTGCATGTGCTGTTGAACGACCGCCCGGCGACCTTCCACCGCCCGCATCCGCGCCCGGACATGGACAAGGGCGCGGTCCGCGCCATGCGCCGGTTTCTGTTGCTGGCCGGCTGCAAACCGGAGGTTTGATGGCATGAGCAGCTTCATGCGCCACGGCGACTACGTCGCCCGCATCGACTACGATCCCGACTCGGGCCGTTTCGGCGGCGAGGTGGTGAACGCCGCCGATGTCATCACCTTCCATGGGACCTCGGTGCAGGAGCTGGAGCGCGAATTCGCGGCCTCGGTCAGGGCGCACCTCGCGTTTTGCAAGCGCAAGAAGATCGCGCCCGCCCGCCCGTTCTCGGGCACGTTCAACTTGCGCGTCGGCCCCGACGTCCACGCCCGCGTCTCGGCGGCGGCGTCCGTCGCCGGGGAAAGCATGAACGCCTGGGTCGCGAACACCCTTGACCGCGCCGCGCGGAAAACACTGGGCGAAACAGGATAGGCGCGGGGGCGCCGACGCGCCCGCCGCCTAGCGGCTATTGACGCGGCGCTTGCGCCTGGCGCGGACGAAGTCGCAGGCGGCCGGCTGGGCCGCCGGGCGGCCGAGCAGATAGCCCTGGCCGAATTCCACCCCGATGGAGCGCAGCATGGCGAGCTGGTCCTCGGTCTCGATCATCTCGGCGATGGTGGCGGCGCCGAGATCGCGCGAGAG
>CAZIVY010000543.1:0-3404 GCA_964542505.1 uncultured Rhodospirillaceae bacterium | reverse complement strand
CCCAAGGGCAAGCAGCAGCGCCCGCATGGGCGACGCCGGCCATCGCCACGCCGCCAGGCCCGCGCCGAGCGCCGGAAAGACCGCGAGCAGCAACGGCAGCCCCAGCACCGGGAGGGGAAGGAGCGGCGCAAACCGCGCCGCATCGACGAAGAACGAAATTCCGGTCCAATAGAGTCCGGCGATGAAATAGCCATAGGCGAAGGCGAAGACCGCCAACCCCCGACCCCACGGCCCCTTCGCCCCGTCGAGCAGCCAGATCAAGGCGCTGAACGAAATCACCAGCAACGGCAGTACATGGAACGGCGGCAGGGCGGCGGCGGCCAAGGCGCCAAGCGCCAGCGCCGCGCCCACCCGGCGGCGGCCGCTCAAGCCCTGGAGCCGGCGCGCCAACGCCGGCAGGCTAGGGCATATCCCGGTCATTTGGATTGGCTGCGCCGGAGGTATTTTTCGCCGTGGGCAGGTATGAACGCGAAGGCGTTCATGGAGCGCCGCGCGTAGCGGTGCCGCACCGCCGCCTGCGGCGGCGGGACTCCTTGTTGTTGGCAAAGCCAACGGGGGGCAAGCCCTTTGATGTCGAGCGACCGAAGGTCGCGAGGGCGGCGAAAAAGACTCCGGCCCTGCGGGTTGCGGCGGGAATGGCCGATCATCGGCGCTCCCGGCCTTGGCCGTAGACACCGCTACGGCCCGCGGCCGGCAGCTTGATCCTCGGCCATCCGGCCGCAACGCAGCGGATTCGAAATGACCAAATCATGCTCTAAGTTCCATGACCACGGGCGTATGGTCGGACGCCTTGGGGCGGGCGCGCGGCTTGGCGTCGATGCGGACCGCGGCCAGAAGGTCGGCGGCCTGGGGCGAAAGCAGGAAATCGTCGATGCGAAGGCCGTTGTCGCGCTCGAAGCCGCGGCCCTGATAGTCCCAGAAGCTGTAGGCGCGGCGCGCTTGCGGGTGCAGCGCGCGAAAGGCGCCGGTCAGGCCCAAATGCAGCAAGGTGCGGAACTTGGCGCGCGATTCGGGCCGGCACAAGGCGTCGTTGGCGAAGGCGTCGGGGTCGTAAACGTCCTCGTCGGCGGGGCAGACGTTCCAGTCCCCGCCGAGGGCGAAAGTGTATTCCTCGCGCAGCAGCGCCCGCACGTGGGCGATCAGGCGGTCGAACCAGGCGAGCTTGTAGGCGAATTTTTCCGTCGTCACGGGATTGCCGTTGGGCACATAGACGGAGGCGAGGCGAACGCCGGATATGGTCGCCTCGATGTAGCGCGCTTGTTCGTCGCCCGGCCCGCCGGCCAGGCCGCGCGCCACGTCCTCGATCGGCCGTTTCGACAGAATGGCGACGCCGTTATATGTTTTCTGCCCGTGCACGGCGAGGTTGTAGCCCAGGTCCTCGATTTCGAGGCCGGGAAAATCATCGTCCACGCACTTGATTTCCTGCAACAGGACGACGTCGGGCTTGGCCTCGCGCAGCCACTCGAGCACGTTGGGCAGGCGGGCCTTGATGGAGTTGACGTTCCAGGTGGCGACGATCATCGGCGGGGGCGGGGAGGGTTAAGAACTTTCCCATTCTACCATCGTCTTCGGCGCGTAGGGGCGGTTTAGGACCCGCCCGTACAAACCCGTCACGACGACGGCAACGCCTCCGGCCCAGAGGCCGTTAGACCGAGAACGAGCTACCGCAGCCGCACTTGGAGGTGGCGTTGGGGTTGTTGATCTTGAACGACTGGCCCATCAACTCGTCGGCGAAATCGATTTCCGCGCCGCGCAGGAAATCCACCGACACCGAATCGACGAGAACCACGGCGCCGTCGCGTTCGAGAACCAAGTCCTCCTCGGTCTGCACGTCGTCGAGACTGAAGCCGTACTGGTAGCCCGAGCAGCCGCCGCCCGATACCGTCACCCGCAATTTCAGGTCCGTATTGCCCTCGTCGCGCATGATCTGGGCTATACGGCGCGCCGCCGCCGCGGTCAGGGTCAGCGGTGGGGCGGCGCTCACGCTCACATCGCTCATGTTTCGCTTTCCAGAGTGGCCCGGGGACAGGCCTTTAATGTAGGGGGGAAAGGTTGCAAGTCAACCAATGGCCGCCCCGGAACCGCCAGCCGCCTTTCGGTTGCGCGCCGGGATGGCTGTCGCTACTGTCCGCCGCGCCTTGGGCGACGGCGGAGTCTCCACCGCTATTATGAATCTGTTTACCATGTTTCGCGAGGCTGTGGCCGAGGCCGTGGCCGAGCTTGGCGCCCAGGGCGAGTTGCCCGCGGGGATAGACCGCGGCGCCATCGTCGTCGAGCCGCCCCGCGAGGCGAGCCACGGAGACGTGACCACCAACGCCGCCCTGGTCCTGGCCAAGGCGGCGCGGCAGCCGCCGCGCGTTCTGGCCGCGAAACTGGCGGCGGCGCTCGGCCGGCATCCGGCGGTGCTGGGCGTCGAGGTGGCGGGTCCGGGTTTCATCAACCTGCGACTCGCCGATTCGTTCTGGATCGAGCGCCTGGCGGAAATCCTGCGAACGGGCGCCGGTTACGGAGATTCGGAAAGCGGGCGTGGAATCAAGGTGAATGTCGAATACGTCTCCGCCAATCCCACCGGGCCGCTGCATGTGGGCCACGGGCGCGGCGCCGTCTTTGGCGATGCGCTCGCCAATCTTTTGAAAAAAGCCGGGTTCGATGTGTTCTGCGAATATTACGTCAACAATGCCGGCGGACAGATGGACGCCCTGGCACGGAGCGTCGATTGGCGGTTCCGTCAGGCGATGGGACACGATTCGGCAACCGTGCCCGAGGGAGCGTATCCCGGCGACTATCTTGTCCCGGTCGGTCAAAAACTTGCGGTTCGCTGGCGAAAGCAGGACGAGACCCTTCGTCCTATTATCTCCAAATATGGCGAAGATCTTCCCGATATTAAGAATGCCGATTGGCGAGAGTACTGCGCAAATTTCGGTTATGGCGAGATGATGGACGTCATTCAATCGGACCTTGATGGTTTAGGTGTCCATTTCGACTACTTTGCTATAGAGCGTTTATTTCACGAACGTAAGGAAGCCGGCATAAAAGGGGCGGTCAATGAGGTGATCGAGAAGCTCAAACGTGACGATTTGGTGTATCACGGCATCTTAGAGCCGCCGAAGGGAAAGCAGATCGAAGACTGGGAACCGCGCCAGCAACTTCTCTTCAGAGCTAGCCAATTCGGGGATGACGTCGATCGGCCTCTCGAAAAGTCAAATCACACAAAAACATATTTCGCCGGCGACATCGCCTACCACTACGACAAGTACCGCCGTGGCTTCGCGCAACAGATCGACGTCTGGGGCGCCGACCACGCCGGCTACGTCAAGCGCGTCAACGCGGCGGTGAAGGCGCTATCCGACGGCGCGGCGGAACTCGACGTCAAGATCTGCCAGCTCGTCAACCTGCTGGACGGC
>CAZIVY010000542.1:0-4276 GCA_964542505.1 uncultured Rhodospirillaceae bacterium | reverse complement strand
TGATCATCCCAACATGTCCTTTGGATTGAACGTCAATTCGATTTCGCGCCAGCGCTCGTATTTGCCCGGCGGCAAGTGTCTGAGCGGCTCGCACTTGCGCACGGCGCGGAGCGCGCTTTCGGCGGCGGCAAGCCAGAACGCGTCGTTGAGGCGCGAGCGATCCACCAGTTCCGGCGGCGAGCGCAAGCTGCCGTCGGGATTGAGCGACACACGCACCCGCACCACCAAGTCGGCGGCGTCGCGCGCGCCCGCGGGGACGCTCCAGCAGTGATAGAATTGCTGGCGGATGAGGTCGATTTCGCTCACCGTCAATGGCGCCTGCAGGTTGACCGTCGTCGGCGGCGGCGGGCTGGGGGGCGCGGGGGCCGGGGCCGGAGCCTCGGGTTTGTTCATGCGGTTGAGCAACGCCGCGATGCGCGCCATGTCGAACGGTTTGCTGTCGTCTTTTTCCGCAGGCGGCTTGGGCTTGGCGAGCGGCACCGGCGGCGGCGGCAATGCCTCGGCCGCCTTGGGTTTGGCCAGCGGCAGCGGCTCGGGCGCCGCCTGGCGCGCCGGCTCGGGCTTGGGCGGCTCCGCTTTCGGCGGTTCCGGCTTCGGCGGTTCGGGCTTGGGCGCCTCGGCCACCGGTTGGGGTTTCGGTTCGATCTTGGGTTCCGGCGGCTTGGGTGGCGTGGTGCGTTCGTCCACGCGCACCAGCTCGACCTCGATCGGCGGCGAATCGTCGAGCACGCGCGCGGGAATGAAAGGCAGCCCCACGGCGGCCACCACCACCACCCCGAGGTGGAGGGCGGCCGACAAGCCCATCGACACGCGGCGCGGATTCATCGTGCGCCGCGGCCGTTACTTGCGCCGCGCCGCCGGCGCTGGCTGATCGCGCGCCACCAGCGCCACGCGGGTGAAACCGGCGGCGCTCACCATCCCCATGACCTCCATCACCCGTCCATAGGCGATCGTCTGATCGCCGCGCACGAAGATGCGCCGGTCGGGGGCGCCGCGCGTGATCGCGGTCAGGCGCGGCACCAGTTCCTCGGCCTTGATCTCGGTTTCCATCAGGAAGATGCGGCCCTTGGCGTCGATGGTGATCGCCAGCGGCTCGTCCGACCCGCGCAGAGTGGACACCGTCGCGCGCGGCAGGTCGACCGGCACGCCCACCGTCAGCAGCGGCGCGGTGATCATGAAGATGACCAGCAGCACCAGCATCACGTCGACCATGGGCGTGACGTTGATGTCGTGCATCGGCGGGCGGCGGGCGCGAAGCTTGGTGCGCCGGACATCGAGCCGGATCGCCATCAGGCCGCCTCCTCCTCGATCTGGCGCGACAGGATGGCGGAAAATTCGCCGGCAAAGCTTTCCAGGCGGTTGCTGTAGCGCGCCAGGTCGTTCGAGAGCTTGTTGTAGGCGATCACCGCCGGGATGGCGGCGAGCAGCCCCAGCGCGGTGGCGAACAAGGCTTCCGCGATGCCCGGCGCCACCACCGCGAGCGAGGTGTTCTTGCTGGCGCCGATGGCGTGAAAGCTGTTCATGATCCCCCACACGGTGCCGAAAAGGCCCACGAAGGGGGCGGTGGAACCCACCGATGCGAGAAAGCCCAGATAGCTTTCCAGCCGTTCCATTTCCCGGTCGATGCTCACCCGCATCACCTGGCCGATGCGGGTGTTGAGCGCGTTGAGTCCGCTTGTGCCCCGCGCCAGCCCGCGCTCGCTGGAGCGCCGCCATTCGCGCATCGCCGCCGCGAACAGTACCGCCAACGGGTGCTCCGGGTTGGCGCCGATGCGGTCGAACAGTTCCTCCAGCGAGCCGCCGGACCAGAAATCATATTCGAATTTGTCCGCCATGCGGCTGACGCGCCGAAGGCGCAGGAGTTTTTCGAAGATGATGGCCCACGACCAGAACGAGGCCGCCACCAGCAGCAGCATCACCGCCTTGACGATGATGTCGGCCTGCAGGAACAGGCCCCACATCGACAAGTCCCGTGCCGCCGAGGCGGCAAGTTGCGCTGCCGTCATCGCATCCGTTCCCATGCAGATTTGTCCTTGGTTGCGTGATCGAGGGGAGAATGGCGAGAAAAGTGTTGAAAGTGTGGCAATCCCGGACTCGAAGCGCCGGGGTCAGGCATCGCCCGGCTCCTCCGCGCCGCCCAACCAATCGAGCTGGCCGGGGGCCAAGGGCGGCGGCGTAAGCCCCAAATGCGCGAAGGCCGCTGGCGCAAGTGTCCGCCCGCGCGGACCGCGCCGCAACAGGCCCTGTTGGATCAAATAGGGCTCGATGATGTCCTCGATGGCGTCGCGGGGTTCCGACAGCGCCGCCGCCAGCGCGTCGACCCCCACCGGCCCGCCGGCATAGTCGACGGCGATGGCGCGCAGGAAGCGCCGGTCCATGGCGTCCAACCCGCGCCCGTCCACCTCCAGCCGGCCGAGCGCCGCGTCGGCCCGCGCGCGGTCGATACGGCTCGCCCCATCCACCGCCGCGAAGTCGCGCACCCGCCGGAGCAGGCGCACCGCCACCCGGGGCGTGCCCCGCGAGCGCCGGGCGATTTCGCCGGCGGCGCCCTCGTCGAGGGCGATGCCCAGCACCCGCGCGCCCCGGCGGACGATCTTTTCCAGTTCCTCCACCGTGTAGAATTCGAGGCGCAGCGGAATGCCGAATCGCTCGCGGAGCGGCGTGGTCAGCAAGCCCGACCGCGTCGTCGCCCCCACCAGCGTGAAGGGAGGCAGGTCGATGCGAACGCTGCGCGCCGACGGGCCTTCGCCGATCATCAGGTCGAGGCGCCCGTCCTCCAACGCCGGGTACAGAATTTCTTCCACCGCCGGATGCAGGCGGTGAATTTCGTCGATGAACAGCACGTCGCGCGGTTCCAGATTGGTCAGCAGCGCCGCCAGATCGCCGGCGCGCGCGATCACCGGCCCGGCGGTGGCGCGGAAATTGGCCCCGAGCTCTCGGGCGATGATCTGCCCCAAGGTGGTCTTGCCCAGGCCCGGCGGTCCGTGCAGCAGAACGTGATCCAGCGCCTCGCCGCGCCCCTTGGCGGCGGCGACGAAGACGCGCAAGTTCGCGCACAGCGCGCTCTGGCCGGTGAAATCCTCCAGCCGTTGCGGGCGGAGTTCGCGCTCCGCCGCCTCCTCGGTGACGGCGGCGGCGGTGGTGGCGCGCGCCCCGCTCATGCCGCGAGCTCGCGCAAGCCGGCGCGGATCAGCGCCGCCGCGTCCGCCGTTTGGCCCAGCACGCGCGCCGCTTTATTCACCGCGCCCAAAGCCTCCGGCCGCCGGTAGCCAAGATGGACCAGCGCCGACACCGCGTCCGCCGCCGCGCCGTCCGCCACGGATTCGCGCGCCTGGATCGGCGGCGCAAGGTCGCCCAACCGGTCCTTGAGCTCCATCGCCAGCCGCGTCGCCATTTTCTGGCCGACGCCCGGCGCCCGTGTCAGCATCGCCTTGTCGCCAGCGGCGATCGCCTGCGCCAGTTCTTCCGGCGTCAACGCCGCCAGCAGGCTCAGCGCCAGCTTCGCGCCCACGCCCTGCACCGTCTGCACCAGGTTGAAGCACTGCCTCTCGGCCTCGCCGCGGAAGCCGTAGAGGCGAATCTGATCGTCCTGCACGCGCGTTTCGATCACCAGTTCCACCGCCTCACCCACCGGCGCCAGCGCGCCCAGGGTGCGCGCCGAGCACTGCACGCGGTAGCCGACGCCGCCCACGTCGACGACGCAATTGTCGGCGCCCGCGCTGTGCAGCCGCCCGGCCAGGCGCGCGATCATCGCGCCCCCGCTGCCGCCGGCGCCTGGCCCCAGCGGCGCATCACCGTCGCCCGATGGGCGTGGCATATGGCCACCGCCAGCGCATCCGCCGCGTCCGGCCCCGCCAGCGTTATGCCGGGCAAGAGATGGCGCACCATGACGTGGATTTGCTCTTTGGCCGCGTGACCGTTACCCACCACCGCTTTTTTCACCTGGTTCGGCGCATATTCGAAGACCGGCATGCCGGCTAGGCCCGGCGCCAGCAACACCACGCCCCGCGCCTGTCCGAGCTTGAGCGTCGCGGCCGGGTTGGCGTTGACGAAGCTTTCCTCCACCGCCACTTCCTCCGGCCGCCATTCGTCGAGCACCGCGCGCAAGCCTCTGTAAATTTCCGCCAAGCGCCGTTCCATGGGTTGATCCTCGCGCGATTCCACCACCCCGTTGCCGAGATGGCTGAGCCGCCAGCCGTCGGTTTCGATCACCCCCCAGCCGGTGCGCCGCAATCCGGGATCGAATCCCATCAACCGCATGGTTGGCCCGATTCCC
>CAZIVY010000541.1:0-5407 GCA_964542505.1 uncultured Rhodospirillaceae bacterium | reverse complement strand
CCCCCGCAAGGGGGGAGGGAAAATCAAATGGAGATTCCCTCCCCCACAAGGGGGGAGGGAATGTTAAATGCGGCCAACAGGTTGCCCCCTCCCCCTCGATGGGGGAGGCGCGAACGCCATGGCGTTCGCAGGGTGGGGGTGTTAAACCCTTCCGCGACAGTCGGTACTAGGGCCGACACCCGCGCATGAGCTCGATCCGGGCCGCCATCTTGGCATTCTTGCTCCTGGCGTGGACGCTGATCCTGCTGCCCGTGCAGTGGATGGCGCTGCGCTGGCCGACGGCGGCGGGCCGGCGCGTCGCGGAAGCGGTGCCGGTGCTTTATCACCACGGCGCCGCGCGCCTCATGGGCCTCAAGATTCGCGTCGTCGGCGAGCCGTCATTGGCGCGGCCGACCCTCTTCGTCAGCAATCACGTTTCGTGGCTCGATATCGTTGTCTTCGGGGCGTTGCTGAAGGCCGCCTTCATCGCCAAGCGCGAGGTCGCCGCCTGGCCCGGATTCGGCGGCTTGGCGCGGCTGTCGCGGACGGTGTTCATCGACCGCCAGCGCCGGCGCACCGCCGACCAGCGCGACGCCTTGGCGGCGCGGCTGGACGCTGGCGACAGCCTGATCCTGTTCGCCGAGGGCACGTCGTCGGACGGCATGCGCATCCTGCCGTTCAAGAGCGCTTTCTTCGTGCTGGCGGAACGCTCGCCCATGGGGCGGCCATTGCCGGTTCAGCCGGTGGCGATCGCCTATCATCGGCTCAACGGCCTGCCGGTGGGACGCCGGTTGATGCCGGTCTTCGCCTGGGTGGGCGGCGAGAACCTGCTGCCTCACCTGTGGAATTACCTCAGCCGCGGCGCGGCCGAGGTGGCGGTGGTGTTCCATCCGCCGGTCACCATCGAGCGCTTTCCCTCGCGCAAGGACATGGCGGCCTATTGCCGCGACGTCATCGCCCAGTCGGTGAGCGACGTGAACGCCGGCCGGCGGGCGGACCTGACCGGGGATGCGCCCGCGCCGGTCCACGCGGCCCGGCTGGCAACGAGCGGCAAAACCGGGCATTCTTGACGCATGCCGGTACGGACAGGTTTGGCCAAGAAGCTCTACATCAAGACCTATGGCTGCCAGATGAACGTCTACGACTCCGCGCGCATGGCGGATGTCCTGGCGCCGCTTGGCTACGCTCCGTGCGCCACCGCCGCCGACGCGGACCTGGTGATCCTCAACACCTGCCACATTCGCGAAAAGGCGGCGGAAAAGGTCTATTCCGAACTGGGCAAGATGCGCGAGCACCAGCGCGGGCGCGCGGGAACAAGCTCGCCCATGCTGATCGCCGTGGGCGGGTGCGTGGCGCAAGCGGAGGGGGCGGAACTGCAACGGCGCGCGCCCCATGTCGACATTGTCTTCGGCCCGCAAAGCTACCATCGGCTGCCGGACCTGGTGCGCCGCGCCTTGGTTGGCCATGCGGGGGCCGGCAATGGCGGCGTCATCGACACCGAATTTCCGGCGGAAAGCAAATTCGACCACCTGCCGGCGCCCGGATTGCATGGCGCCAGCGCCTATTTGAGCGTGCAGGAAGGGTGCGACAAGTTCTGCACCTTTTGCGTCGTTCCCTATACGCGCGGCGCGGAATTCTCGCGTCCGGCAGCCGCGGTGCTGGCGGAAGCGCGCCACCTGGCGGACAACGGCGCCCGCGAAATCACGCTGCTCGGCCAGAACGTTAACGCCTATCATGGCGCCGGCCCCGACGGACGCGCCTGGACCCTGGCGCGGCTGATCGCCGCCGTGGCCGACATTCCGGGCGTGGCGCGGCTGCGCTACACGACCTCGCACCCGCACGACATGAGCGCCGATTTGATCGCGGCGCACCGCGACGTGCCGGCGCTGATGCCCTATCTGCATTTGCCCGTGCAGTCGGGCTCCGACCGGGTGCTGGCGGCGATGAACCGGCGCTACCGCGCCGGCGATTACCGGCGCAACGTCGATGCCTTGCGGAAAGCGCGCCCCGACATCGCGCTGTCGAGCGATTTCATCGTCGGCTTTCCCGGCGAAACCGACGAGGATTTCGCCGCGACCTTGGGGCTCGTGCGCGCGGTTGGCTTCGCCCAAGCCTATTCCTTCGCCTACAGCCCGCGTCCGGGTACGCCGGCGGCCACAATGGCGGAGCAGGCGCCCGAAGCCGTCAAGCGCGCCCGCCTGGCGGAACTGCAAACCCTGATCGGCGAACAGCAGGCGGCCTTCAACGCCCCATTCGTCGGCCGCACGCTGGCGGTGCTGCTCGAGCGGCGCGGACGCCGGCCCGGGCAATTGGCCGGGCGCTCGCCCTACATGCAGGCGGTGCACGTCGAGGCCGCGGACGACTGGCGCGGCCGGGTGGCCGAGGTCGAGGTGCTGCGCGCCGCGCCCCTCAGCCTTGCCGGGCGCCTCGTGCCCCGCCCGGAGCGCAATGCAGGGCGGGACCGGGCATGAGCAACGCCGCCGGCGCCGGCGCCGCCGCGACATTGATTGTCGACTTCGCCGACAACCGTCTGCTCGCGGCGCTGTTCGGCGAGCATGACCGCCATTTGGCCCGCATCGAACAGGGCTTGAGCGTGCGGCTGGCGCCACGCGGCAATCGCCTGGCGATTTCCGGGCCGGCGGCCGAGGCCGGCGCGGCGCGCGACCTGCTGATGGTGCTTTACGGCCGCCTGGAACGGGGCGAGGAAATCGGCATCGGCGACATCGACGGCGCCATCCGCCTGTCGGCGCAGGGCGATGACGACCCATTGAATGGCCCGCCGACGGCCATACGCACGCGCAAGCGGCGCATCCTGCCGCGCTCGCGCATGCAGGCGCGCTACCTCGAGGAACTCTACCGTCACGACCTGGTGTTCGCCTTGGGACCGGCGGGCACGGGCAAGACCTACCTGGCGGTGGCGGCGGCGGTGAACATGATGCTGTCGGGACGCGTGGACCGCATCGTCCTGTCGCGGCCGGCGATCGAGGCGGGCGAGCGCCTGGGCTTCCTGCCCGGCGACATGCGCGACAAGGTGGACCCCTATTTGCGTCCGCTCTACGACGCGCTCTACGACCTGCTGCCCGCCGATCAGGTGGTCAAGCGCATGGAAGCCGGGGACATCGAGATCGCGCCGCTGGCCTTCATGCGCGGGCGCACGCTCTCCAACGCCTTCGTCATCCTCGACGAGGCGCAGAACACCACTCCGGTGCAAATGAAAATGCTGCTGACGCGGCTGGGCGAGAATTCGCGCATGGTGGTCACCGGCGATCAGTCGCAGGTGGACCTGCCGGTGGGCGCGCGCTCGGGGTTGATCGACGCGGTGGAATTGCTGGACGGGGTCGAGGGCATCGCCTTCGTGCGTTTTTCCGACTCCGACGTGGTGCGTCACGCCCTGGTCACGCGGGTGGTGCGCGCCTACGCTGCGCGCGATGCCGCGCGCGCGCCCAAAGCGAAAAAGCGCGAGGACAAATGAGCCCCACCACCCCGCCCCGGCCCACTTCCCGGTTGCGCGTCGATTGCCGTGTCCTCGACCCGGAATGGCGGCGCGATCTGCCGGGCGCGGCGCAATTGTGCCGCCGCGCCGCGCGCGCCGCGTATCGGCGCGCCGCGTTCTCCCCCGGCGCCGCCGAGCTGGCGGTGGTGCTGAGCGACGACGCCCGCGTGCGCGGCTTGAACCGGCGCTTTCGCGGCATCGACCGGGCCACCAACGTCCTGGCGTTTCCCGCCGACGACGGGGCGGCGCGGCCGCGCCAGCCGCGGATACTGGGCGACGTGGTGCTGGCGCGGGGGCGGGTGAGGCGCGAAGCGGCGCGCCAGGGCAAGGAACTGGCGCAGCATGTGAGCCATTTGGTGGTGCATGGCGTGCTGCACCTTCTGGGCCACGATCATCGGGCGGAGGCGGAGGCAGAGACGATGGAACGGCTGGAGGTGGCGGTGCTGGCGGCGCTGGGCGTTGAAGACCCCTATCGGCTGGCCGCCGCGAGCCGGCCGGCGGCGCGGGCCCGGCGCCGATGAACCTCCCTCAATCCAAGCCGCCGACCGCGCCGCCCGCCGGCGAGGAACGTGCGCCCGCGCCGCAAGATCCCGCGCGCGTTCCGCCGGCAACCGCCGCGCCGCCGGCCGCCGCCGGCGCGGCGGCGCCTTCATCCTTGGCCGAGCGGCTGCGCGATTGGCTGCGCGATCTCCTCGGCCGGCCGGCGGATGAATCCTTGCGCGAGGGCCTGGAAGACTTGCTGGAGGAGCACGAGGAAAGCGCCACGCCCACCCAGGCCGAGGAACGCCTGCTGCTGCGCAACATCCTCAACGTCAGCGAGCTGCAAGTCGCCGACGTCATGGTGCCGCGCGCCGATATCGTCGCGGTGGAGGAAAAGGCGTCGCTCGACCAGGTGGTGCGGCTCTTCACCTCGGCGGGCCATTCGCGCTTGCCGGTGTACCGCGACCGGCTCGACGACGTCATCGGCATGGCGCACATCAAGGACCTGATGCGATTCTGGGGCCCGCCGCGCAAGTTCGAGCTGTCGCAACTGGTGCGCCGGGTGCTGATCGTGCCGCCGTCGATGCGGCTTCTCGATCTCCTGCTGGAGATGCGCGCCAAGCGCGTGCACATGGCGCTGGTGGTGGACGAATATGGCGGCGTCGACGGCCTGGCGACCATCGAGGACGCGGTGGAGCAGATCGTGGGCGACATCCACGACGAGCATCGCGACGCCACGGCCCCCCACGTCATCGAGCGCCCCGACGGCACGCTGGAAGCCGACGGGCGTTGCGCGGTGGAGGACTTGGAGGAACGTCTGCGCGTCCGTCTCATCGATCCGGAGCGGGAGGAGTATGTGGACACGCTGGGCGGCCTTCTGTTCTCGCTCACCAGGCGCATTCCCCAGCGCGGCGAACTGGTCAATCATCCCACCGGCCTTGCCTTCGAAGTGATCGACGCCGATCCGCGCCGGGTCAAGCGCGTGCGAATCCGCAACCTGCCGGCGGCGCGGGTGCAACCCGCGCCGTGAACGCGGACGAGCGGGGGGCCGCCGGCCTGCCGGCGTTGGCGCGCCGGTTCCAGGGCTTGAGCGGCCGCCGCCGGCTGGGCGCGGCGCTGGCGCTTGGCGCCTTGGCCGCCGCCGCCCTGCCGCCGTTCCATGTGCTGCCGTTGCTGGTGATTTCGTTCAGCGCCTTGATCTGGCTGCTCGACGGGGCGAAGGGGCCGTGGGGTCGGGGGTTGGCGGTCTTCGCCTTCGCCTATGGCTATTTCGTCGCCGGACTCTATTGGACCGGAATTTCGTTCTTCGTCGACGCGGCGCGGTTTGCGCCGCTCCTTCCCCTCCCGGTGCTGGGGCTGCCGTTGCTGCTCGCGGTCTTTCCGGCGCTCGGCGCGGGCCTGGCGGCGTGGCGATGGCCGGCGTCGCCCATGCGGGCGCTGCTGCTTGCCCTTGGG
>CAZIVY010000540.1:0-4225 GCA_964542505.1 uncultured Rhodospirillaceae bacterium | reverse complement strand
CGAGGCCGCGATAGCGACGATCGTCGAATACCTTGCGGGGGGTATCTCGACGATCCGTGTTCCCCTTGCCGCGCGTAGATGGCTCGAACCCCTTTCCTTTCCGTCCCGCTAGGCTGACCGAGCCTGTTTTAGAGCCGGTATGAACAACAGCAAATAAAGGCAGCTGCGGGTCCCCGCAACCAAATAGGCCCGCTAACTCAAACAGTTAGCGGGCCTCTTGCTTCCAGACCCGTGTGGTCGCCGCGCCGCTGGAAGCACTGTGGAAGCAAGAGGGCGCGCTATCCCGCGAAATGAGTCCTGGGTGCGGCCATGTCCGTCGCCTTCAGGCCGCTTCAGCAAGGGATTATTGCTCCGGCGATTACAGCAGTCCCGCCTCGGGCGCTGCTCGATTGGGATTTGCCTGCCCTATGCTTATTCGTATCGTGCCTAGTTCGCCGCAGCCGCCTCATCGGCGACCGCTGCCTCGATTATATCGAGCGCCTGGTCCAGTTCCCTTTCGCCAATCACCAGAGGCGCCGTGATCGACAGGTCCCGCCCCTCGCTCACGGACAGATTCACGCCCTTATCCAACACGCGCCACGCGACCGACTCAGCATCAACGCCCTGGTTCATTTCAACCGCGAACAGCAAACCCCGGCCGCGCATGCCGCGCACCGTGGGCTGGCGCTTCGCCATTTCGGTTACACGCAACCGGGCGCGCTCGCCCAGCATCGCCGCGCGCTCCGGCAGCTTGTCTTCCAATATGATCCGCATGGTGGTCAATGCCGCACGCGCAGTGAATGGGTTCTTCTCGTGGGTATAGTGGCCGATTGCAAGCTCGGGCGCAGTGTCCAGATCGGCGCGCGCGATCACCGCCGCGATCGGCACCACGCCGCCGCCCAGCGCCTTGCCCAGTACGGTGATGTCAGGCCTGGCGCCCACGTGCTCGCTAGAGAACAGTCTACCGGTCTTTCCTAGGCCCGTTGCCACCTCGTCGAAGACCAGCAGCGCCCCATGGTGGTCGCATAGCTGGCGCACCTTGGGCCAGTACCAATCTGGCGGCACATGCGGCACTGAACGGATCGGTTCGGCGACCACCGCGGCGATCTCGCGCTCACGCTCGAAGAGCAACCGCATGGCCTTCAGCGAGGCGTCGGCCCAGCACGGCGCGTCGGTAGGCTCCGTGCCGGTCTCCGAAGCGCGGCGGTAGAAGGGCGGAACATGCAGCGCCCCTTCCAGCAACGGCCCTAGCCGCGGCGAGCGATCATTGTCCCGCCCGCCGACACTGAGCGCGCCGAACCCGCTGCCGTGGAAGGAGTCGTAGAAAGAGATAGTCTTGTAGCGTCCAGTCGCGGCGCGTGCGATTTTCATTGCCACCTCGATCGCGTCCGATCCGCCGGTGGTCAGCAGCACCTTGCCCGCGCCGCCCGGCCAGTGCTGGACAAGCAATTCAGCAAGCAGCACCGCCGGTTCGTCGGTAAAGCGCCGAGGCGTGAACGGCAATTCGCGTAGTTGCCGGACCAGCGCGCCGATCAACTTCTCGTGGCCATAGCCAATGTGGTGCACTGAATTCCCGTGCAAGTCGATGTAGCGCTTACCCTCATGATCCTCGATCCATACGCCTTCGGCCTTGCGGATCGAGGTGATGCAGGGCGTCGAACCGCGCTGGCTCAGATACGAAGCCGCATCGCGATCGAGCCATTCCCGCGTGGCCGCGGCCGAGTGCTTTTTCTGCCAATCTTCGCGGTTCATGCCCCGGCCTCAGGCCCGGCCCGCGGCCATAGCGCCAAGCCGCGCCCAGACCGGCCCGCGACGTTCCATCCAGTAGATCGCGCCCATCACCGCGAACACGATCAGCAGGATATAGACGCTCGTGGCGCTGGCGAGGCCGTACCGTCCGTTCTCAGCCGAGTCGAAGATCAGGAATGACGCCAGCCTGTGCCCGGGGCTCATCAAGAAGATTACCGCCGACAGCGTGGTGAGGCCGTGTATGAACACATACAAGGTGCCGAGCAGCAGCGCGTGACGCATGATCGGTAGCGTCACCCAAGCGAAGCGCTGCCACAGGGACGCGCCTAGGGATTCCGCCGCTTCGTCTATCGCGGCGTCGTAGCGTTGCAGCACCGCGCGGCCTGCAAGATAGCCGATGAAGATGTTGGCAAACATGATATTCAGGACCAAGATCCACATCGTGCCGGTCAGCGCCAGGCTTTTCATGCCGAACGGCAGATTGAACGTCACGACATAGCCCACGCCCAGGATCACGCCGGGCAAAATCGCCGGCAGCATCGCCACAAAACCCAGGACGCTGCCGCCGACCGGTCGCGCACGCTCGATCAGATAGGCTAGCGCCACCGCCAATATCCCGCCCGCTGGCGCCGCTAGGGCCGCCACCTGGATGCTTTGCCACACCATTTCGGGGGCGGTTATACTCGGGACATAGCCAGCCACTGCGCCGCTCGTGTACCAGGCGAGCGTGAAGCCGTTGTCCACGCGCCAGATCTTGACGAACGACGCCACGATGATCGCGCTGTACAACAGCAGCGTAAGCCCGGCCGTGGCCCAGGCCACGGCGTTTAATGCGACGCGCGCGGGCGCGGGCACCGGCATCTCGGACGCCGAGCCGACCGCCGAAGCGAATCGCTTGCGACGCCCCAATCGCTCGATCGCCACATAGACCAGCAGCGCTGGCACGATCATCCATACCGCCAGCGCCGCGGACAGGCGAGTGTTCTGGAATCCCGTCATCTCGTCATACAAGATGCCCGCGAGCACGGGAATGTCGCGGCCGATCACCAGCGGGTTGCTGAAATCCGTCATGATCAGCATGAACACTAGGATCAGGCTGCGCACGACGCCCGGCTGCGCCATCGGCAAGGTTACTTGTGTGAATACCCGCCACGGCGTCGCGCCCAGGTTCGACGCTGCTTCCTCGATGCGCCCGTCGTGTTTCGATAGCACGTTGTCGAGTATGATGAACGCGGCGGGTATGTGGCCAAGAACCTGGGCCAGGATGAGCCCGCCCCAGCCGTACAGGTTGGTCTGATCGGCGTCAATCCAGCCCAGCGTGTCCTGCAATAACCCCTTGGTCACCGCCCCATTGCGCCCGAACATCAGAATTGCGGCGGTGGCGATCACCGCGGGCGGCGACACCAGGGGGATCAGGGTCAAGTACCGCATTAGCCGCGGCAGGAAGATCACCCCGCGATTGACGCCATAGGCGATCGCGAAACCGATTACGGTCGCTAGCACCGCCACCACGCTCGACATCAGCACGCTGTTGCGGAACGCCCTGTGCAGCCGGGCCGAAGTGAACACGGCGGTGTAATGGTCGGTCCCATAACCCTGCCGCGTACCCTCGCGCAATTGGTCGAACTCGGCGGGCGTCAGCTTGTCGCGCAGGTGGAAGGCCAACGGAATGCGCTTGTGCAGTGTTACCGCCGCCAGCGGATAGAGCCGGTCATACTCCGCGCGATCCGCCGCGTTCAGGGCCACCACGGCCTGCTCGGCCGCCGCCGCCTGGTGGTCGAATTCCGCCTTGCGGTCCCACGGCACCGGACGGCCCATCAGCTCGATCGCGCCGGCGGTCGCGGCGGTTTTCTCCTCGGGCTTCAGCGAGGCGAGCCATCGCCGTGTCTGGTTCTGCCGATCCTCGGGATCGAGCCTGTCAAGCACCTGTTGCGTGATGCGCGACAGGTCGTCGAGCGGAATGGGGCCAGCGAGGCGAACGCTCTCGAACAGCACGATGCCAACGGGCAGCGCGATGAACACGAACAGCAGCACGGCCAAAACGGCGCTAACCGAGTACGCGGGAAAATGGCGAACGCCAGGCACCATACAGCTTCAGCTCGTGCCGGCCGGTAGTACCACGGGCGTGTTTGGACGTACGCGCCAAACCACGTTGTCGCCTCGACGTACGCCCAGCGTCAGCCATTCATGGGTCGGCACGTCGGCAATCAACTCGCTCCCGGCGACGATAGAGACTTGCGCCCGCACCACGGCCCCGCCGAAGGTGACGGCGACGAGCCGGCCAATGCTACCCTGCCCCTCGCTCGCGACGCGGCTTAGGACGATATGTTCGGGCCGGATGCATACCGTCACGCTATCGGCGGAACGCAAAGCCTCGGGCACTGGCGCGTCGACGGTGAAGCCGTCCAGCTCGACGCGACACGCATCCAGCGGCCGGCCCTTGAGGGAGTTGTTGGCGCCGACGAAACCAGCGACGAAGGTCTGGCTCGGGCGCAGA
>CAZIVY010000539.1:0-4242 GCA_964542505.1 uncultured Rhodospirillaceae bacterium | reverse complement strand
AGACGCAGAGCGGCTTGAGCGCGCCGGCGCGCCATTGCGACACCGCCTCGATGGGGTTGTTGACGGTGGAATTCACGTGCTTGCCCACCAACTGCACCGCCACGTCGCCGCCGCCGCCGAAGGGCACGTAAATGAACTTGGTGCCGGTCGCCTGTTCGATGGCGGCGGTGATGATCTGGTCTTCCTGCTTGGAACCGGTGCCGGCCATCTTGAAGGTGCTGGGCGGCGCGCCCTTCACCGCGTCGATATATTCCTTCGCGGTCTTGTAGGGCGTCTCCGCGTTCACCCAGAGGACGAACTCGTCCAGCGCCATCATCGCCACCGGGGTCATGTCCTTCCAATTGAAGGGAACGCCCGTGGCCAGCGGGGTGGTGAAAAGATTCGACAGCGTGATGATGATCTTGTGCGGATCGCCAGCCGCGCCCTTGACGGCCAGGAAACCCTCGGCCCCGGCGCCGCCGGACTTGTTCACCACCACAAACTGCTGCTTCATGAGACCGTACTCTTGTACGATCCCCTGGATCCTCCGCGCCATCTGGTCGGCGCCGCCGCCGGTGCCGGCGGGAACGACGAATTCAACCGGCTTGGTGGGCTCCCAGGCCGCCGCCGGCGTTTGGACGCCGACCGCCAACGCCGCGATGCCGAACAGGCATGCGGAACGCAGTTGTGACGTGTTTCTCGGAGTCATTTCCCATCTCTCCCTAAGCTTGGCGCCCTATACGTTCCGGCGCCTTGGCTGCGACGATAATGCCATAGCCCAATAGCGTATGGCCAAATTGAGCATGGCCAATTCAGACGATATCCAAATTGTGTATTCTGCATACCACAGGCCGCGGTCGCCCTGCAAGTTGTTGGCGGCTAGGGCCTTATGGCCGGCGTGTCGATGGGCAATCCATTGGCGCGCCACGCCAAGTAAAGCTCCAGCGCCAGATATTCGGGGGCGGCGAAGCCGAACGGTTCGGCACGCACGCCCTGGCTGCATGTCCGCAGGCGGCGGTGCAGCGAGCCGGCGGCCTGCCACTCCAGCCGGTAGACGGGGAAGCCAGTGGGATGTCCCTGGCTGATGACTTCGCCGCGCAGGCGGCGGCCCCAGTTGTCGTCGTGGCATTGGCTGCAAGCAAGGTTGAGTTGGCCCTGCCGGGCGGCGAATAGCTCGCGCCCTGTTTCAAAATGGGGCCGCGCCTGTCCGTCGATTTCAACCGCCACGGGCACGCCGCGCGACTGGAACGCCACAAAAGCAGTCAGCGCCAGGAGCTCGTTCGATTCGTAGGCCAGGGGCGGCGCGCGCTGGCGCTCGGTTCGGCACTGGTTGATGCGAAGTTCGAGGTTGAGGAGTTTGCCCGTCGCGCCATCCACAAGAGGATAGCGCGCCGCCACGCCCTTCATGGCGGACGCGGCGGCCCCGTGACAGGCGGCACAGGCCTGCCCGCCGGGGCCGGCCGGCGTCGACCAAAGCCTTTCACCTTGGGATACCCAAAGCATTCCGGGATTGGCGCCCTCGTCCTCCTGCTGCGCCCGCAGCGCGGGCGTGAGAAACGCGCTGCCGGCGCGCTTGTCGCCCGCCACCGGGGCGGGCGACTGCGCGCCCACGGGAACAAATAGCGGCGCGAGGAACAGCGCGACGGCGAGAGCCGGCGAGCGGAACATCACACGACTTTGATGCGCGATTTTTCGCTGTGGGCGAGGCCGTGCTCGTCGGTCCAGGTGAAAACGATCTCGCCCGATTCGGTCGCCACTGTCGAGAAGGCGAAATAGGGATTGGCGGCGATGCCCTGGGTCATGTCGGCGCGAAAAATCTCGATGCCGTTATAGGTGGCGGTAAAAGTCTTGATGATGAGGCGCGGGATGGGGCCGCCCACATGGTCGCGGCGGTAGCCGGTCTCCATGGGGTGCTGGAAGAGGGTGCGGATATTGATGACCTCGCCCTGCTTGGCGGCGGCGGGAACGACGATGCGGGCCACGACCATGAATGCGCTCCCTCAACTGGTTTCGACGCAGGAGGCGAGGGTGACGATCACTTCCGCCTTGTGGGACCAGAAGCTGCCGTCGCTCATGCGGGCAATGGCGGTGACGGTTTGCGTCTCGGCCATGCGCATGTTCGTCGATATGCGGGCGCGGCCGGCGCGCGGCCCGAGCGTGAACTGAACCACGTTCGCCACCGGATTTTTCTCCGACAGAATGTGAATGGCGGCGACATGGTCGGCGGCGGTCATGGGGCTTTCGACGCTGACGGTCAGCGGCACCGAAAAGCCGTTCTCGGCCAAGACCGGCAGTTCCAGCTTGACCCTTCCGGGCGTAATGGGCGCGCCGCCGGTTATCGCCTTGATGGCGGCGTCCATGCCGTTTGCCGGGTTGGCCATGATCTCGCCGGGGCCGATCAGAGGGACCAGGGCCGCGCCGGCGGCGCCGGCCATGGCCGTCCGCCGGGTTACCGTCACAGTCATTTCTTGCACGGGCATGTCCCCATTACTCTCGCAGTGACGCCAAATAGGCAACAAGGTCCTCGACCTCGGCAGCCGCCAGCACCGGCTTGCCACGCAACTTGTCCGCCACCCGCCGCAAGCCGTCGACCCGGTGATAGGGCGGCATGATGGTGCGCGGGTTGATCCGGCTCTGGTCCACTATCCTCAACCTGATCTGGCCAACCGACAACCGCCCCCCGACGCCGCGCAGGTCGGGCCCTAGTTCGCCTTGAAACCTCTCCGCCGGCTCGGGCATGCGGTGACAGGTCAGGCAATTGGCAACCTCCCGGTCGAGCGCGATTCGCCGCCCGCGCGCGGCGTCGCCCTTGTGGCCGGCCAAGGGCTCGCTTATGGCGTCGCCGGCGATGACGAAGGGCGCAACGCCGTCGGCCGCTGCCGGCAACGGCATGGCGGTGGCGAAACACATACCCGCCACCGCCAAATGCTGCCGCATGACGCCCCGCGCGCGCCGCTACACCAGCTTGTGGTGCTTCAACGGCAGCGTGCGCGGCATTTTTCCGGTCGCGGCAAAGATGGCGTTGAGCACCGCCGGCGCGGCGACGGCAATGGTGGGCTCGCCGATGCCGCCCCAGAAGCCGCCCGACGGAACCAGCACGGTTTCGACCTTCGGCATTTCCGCCAGCATGAGGCTGGGGAAAGTGTCGAAGTTTTCCTGCACCATGCGGCCTTCCTTCACCGTGTTCTCCTGGTAGAAGGTGGCGCCGAGGCCATAGACCACCGAGCCCTCGACCTGGGCCGCGATCTGGTCGGGATTGCAGACCGTGCCGCAGTCGACGGCGATCACCAGACGCTCGACCTTCACCTTGCCGGCGGGGGTCAAGGTTATCTCGGCCACGGCGGCGCAGTAGCTGCCGAAGCCGTTGTGCTGGCAAATGCCGCGGCTGACGCCCTTGGGCGCCGGGAGGTTCCAGCCGGCTTTTTCCGCCACGGCGTTGAGCACCGCCAGATGCTTGGGCTGACTGGCCATGAGCGCGCGGCGGAATTCCAGCGGATCCTTGCCCGCCGCCTTGGCCAGCTCGTCCATGAAGCACTCGAGATAGACGGCGTTCTGGTTGTGGTTGACGCCGCGCCAGAAGCCCGGCGGGACGTGTGTATTGCGCATGGCGTGGTCGATGACCAGGTTGGGGATGGTGTAGCCGAACTGTCCCCTCGGATTGTCGGCCGTCGGGTTCAGGCCCTGGAATTGAACCTGATCCATGCCGTTCTGGAGTGCCTGCGGGTTGACAGACGCCAGGATCGACTGGCCCGAAATGCGCATATGCAGGCCGGTGAGATCGCCCTTGGCGTCGAAGGCGCCAACCATCTTGCACTGGGTGATGGGCCGGAAACGGCCGTGCAGCATGTCCTCCTCGCGCGACCAGATCATCTTGATGGGCACGCCGGGGACCTGCTTGGCCGCCAGCACGGCCTTGGTGACGTAATCCTGGGCGCCGCGCCGGCCAAAGCCGCCGCCAAGATGGTGCTTGTAGACTTCGCACTTCTCGAGCGGCAGTCCGGCCGCCGCCGAGGCGGCGGCAAGGGAGGCTTCCCCGTTCTGGGTGGGCACCCATATCTCGCACTTGTCCTCCGTCCACTTGGCGGTGCAGTTCATCGGCTCGAGGGTCGCGTGGTTGAGGAAGGGCGAGCCGTACACCGCCTCGACCTTCTTGGCGGCGCCGGCCAGGGCCTTGTCGAAGTCGCCGGCCTTGTTGGCGACGAAGACATTGTCCTTGGCGTCCAGGCCGCCCTTGAGGAAGGCGTCGATGGAAGCGCTGGAGAC
>CAZIVY010000538.1:0-6784 GCA_964542505.1 uncultured Rhodospirillaceae bacterium | reverse complement strand
GTAGGATTTCGGCCGCTCGATGGGCGCGCCGTGGGGGTGGAAGGCGTTCGGCGCCTTGAGGAAATAGAGCGGCTCGTCGGGAACCGGGAAACTGAACTTGGCGGCGAGCTGGTGGAAATTGTTCCACAAGCAGACCATTTTTGACGGCTCGCAGGGCGTCAGCACGCGAACCTCGGCGAGCCTCACCGTCGCGCCGGTGGGCGTGGCGCCGGCGAACATGTCGCCCGCGTGAACGGCGATCGTGCCGTCCCGCAACGTGCCGAACTCGACCCGGCCCTGGCGCTCGAACCTGACCCACTGTGTCATGGATGCTCCTCTCTAATCGGCGTTCCCCCGACGATCATGACGGCGAAGTCAGGAATAACCAACGGAAGAATGAGCCGAATTGGCCTTGCCGGCAAGGGTGGCGGGGGCAGTCGACCATCCCGTCCCGCGGCGGGCGGGATCGCGTGGCGCGCGCGATCATTTCGGGGTCGGAATGCCCAAATCCTTGCAAATCTTGCGCGCGAGAATGTCGCTAATCTCGGTGTGTCTCGGCACGGCCGACCGCGTGTTGAGCGAGCGGTTGATCCACCAGGAATGCCGGCCGCCTTCGCGCAGGAGTTCGCATCCGTGTGCGCGCAATGCCGGAGCAGCGCCGTTCGTTTCACAAGACCACGAGTTCTTCCTGGTAATCGCTGCCGGCGGCAGTGAGCGCTTGGCGCCGGTTCAGACCGATGGCTTCCTTAAGCGTCTCTCGCAGGCTCTGCGTCAGCGCTTCTCGGGTCAACTCCTGGCAGTTGACGCCTGGAATTTCCTCGATCCAACCGATCCACCATTTGCCGTCTTGTTTGACGACAGCGGTGTAGGCAGCGCTCATCCTCACCCTCCGCAATTTAAGCGACAGCAGCCAGTGGCCGAGATCGGACCTGACTACCCGACAATCAATCACAGCCGGTTCCTTGGATTCAACATCTTATCCGTGCGCTCGCTGACGGATTCGACAAGTGCATCCCTTTTTCGAGGGGTCATGGAACCCCACAACTTGGTACGCCGCAGTAAGAGAACGGTTGGGAACGCGCGGTAAGTAATGAGGCTCGCCGGGGAACCGAGATTTGAAGCTGGGATGACCGGCGGGCGGCGCAATTCCAACGCCGGGAATCCCGGACAATCGATGCGATTCAGGCCGGGGCCTGGAGGGGCAAAACTCGAATACCGCTCGGCGCACCGCGCGCCGCCGGCAAATAGACGATGGCGCCCACGCCGGGGGATTTTTCCCCTCTGACGTGAGCGCCACCCGCGGCGGTGCCCATCCGTATCTTACTTGACGCGTGTTCTTAGTTGACGGCCGGCGCCGGAGCGGCCTCGGCCTTCTTCTCGGTGTTCTTGGCCTGCATCCGCGCCTGGCCCCGTTCCATCGCCATTTTCATCATCTTCTGGAACATGGCGAGCGAGCGGAATAGCGCGTCCGGCGTCATCGCCACTTGGGTGGTAACCTCGACCATCGGCCGGCCCTTGTCGTCTTTTTCCGTCTTCGACAGCGTCACCAGATCGAGGCGCATCATGTTGTCGGCGAACGAAACCGAGAAACCATCGCACGTGATTTGGGTCTTTTGCGTCGTCATTTTTCTCTCCTATGGTTAAGTTGCAAAAATACGATCCGTTACAAAACCTGTCGCCGGCCTTGGCTAATTCTCCCGCAGCGAGCGGCGCATGACTTCGGCCACCGGCTCGACGAGATACTGGATCAGCGTCCTCTGCCCGGTGACGATCATCGCTTCCACCGGCATGCCGGGGCGCAGTTCGAGCTTGTACTTGGCGATCTGTTCGGCGTTCGCCGCGATGCGCGCGGTGTAGTGGCTGACCCCGGTGCGCTGGTCGGTCAGGCGGTCGCCGGAGACGTCCATGACGACGCCGTCCACGATCGGCGCCACCCAGCGGTTGAAGGCGCTGAACTGGAGGCGGACGGGCAGGCCGGGATAGACCGTGTCGATGTCGGTGGTCGAGACCATCGCCTCGATGATGAGGGCGTTCTCGGCGGGCACGATTTCCATCAGCGGCTCGCGCGGCTGGATGACGCCGCCGACCGTGAACACTTTCAGGCCCACGATCTTTCCCGCAACCGGGGCGCGGACATCCATGCGGGCATACGTGTCCTCGGCCGCCCGCATGCGCTCGCGGAGGTCGTACATCCGCGTCTGCTCCTCGCGCAGCATCTTGACCGCCTCGCTCAGTAGCTGGGTGCGCAAGTCGACGATGCGCAGATCGTTCTCGCCGATCCCTTGGCGGGTGCGGGCGATCTCGGAGAGGTTGTGCGCGCGCGCGCCTTCGATTTCGGCCGCCTGGCGTTGCAGCATGAGCAGCCGCGGCTTCTTCTCGAGGCCCTTGCCGACCAACTCCTCGACCACCTGCGTCTCCTCGCGGATGAGCGCGATCTGGCGGTCCTGGGCCTTGACCTGGGACTTGAGGCCGTCGATCTGCTCGTCGGCCTGGACGTTTCGCTGACGCAGGATGCGCGTCTGGCTGTCGATCGATTCGCGCCGGCTGGCGAAGATGTTGCGCTGGGCGGCCAGCATCTCGGCGACGGATGCGTCGTCGGTCAGCGCCGTCAATTCGTTGGGAAACACCACCTCGCGCCGGTCGTCGCGCTCGGCGATCAGGCGCGCTTCCTGCGCCAGGGCGGCGCGAAACTGGGCCCGCAATTGGTCGACTTGGGCGCGCGACACCGTGTCGTCCAGGCGCATCAGAACCTCGCCCGCCTTGACCACGGAGCCCTCGCGCACCGGCAGATTGGCCACGATTCCGCCTTCGAGGTGCTGCACCGACTTGCGGCTGCCCTCGACCTGGACGGAGGCGGGCGCGACCGCCGCGCTTTCCATCGGCGCCAGCGACGCCAAGAGGCCGAACCCCACCAGGAAGGCAATGCCGGTCGAGAGACCCAGGACCGCCGCCCCCTTGAGCGCCGGGCCAGTGGGCGCCGCGCCGTGGGAATTCGCGGCGGTCTTCGCGAAGGCGGCCACGATGCCGCGCATCGTATCGCCGATCCGGACCATCGCCGTGCTGCCGGCCAGTGCGTCCCACAGCCTGGTCATCTTGTTCAAGGTGTCCATTACGCCCTCCCACCGCTGCGCGTCGGCGCCACCGGGGGACGCGCGGGATCGTTAGGTCCGGTCTGCGCCAATTTCAGTTTGGGCATGACTTCGTCGCGCGGGCCGAACGACTGGACGATGCCGTTCGCCAGGATCAGGAGCTTGTCCACGGTATTGAGGATGCCGAAGCGCTGCGAAATGAAGACCACCGTCGTGCCGCCCGTCTTGAGCTTCTGGATGGCGGCCATCAGCGCGCTCTCGCCTTCGCCGTCGAGGTTCGAGTTGGGCTCGTCGAGCACCACCAGTTTGGGCTTGCCGAACATGGCGCGCGCCAGGCCGACGCGTTGACGCTGGCCGCCGGAAAGGGGCAGGCCGGTCGTCCCGATGACCGTCTCGTAACCTTGCGGCAGGCCGAGGATCAGTTCATGCGCCCCGGCGTTTTGCGCCGCCGTGGTCACGGCTTCGTCGGCCGCGGCCTGGAAGCGGGCGATGTTGTCGCGCACCGTGCCGTCGAACAGCTCCACGTCCTGGGGCAGGTAGCCGATGAACTTGGCGCGGTGGCCGGCGTCGGTGAAAAACATCTCCGCGCCGTCGAGGCGCACGCTTCCGTTCGTCGGCCGCAGCGCGCCCACCAGGAGCCGCGCGAGCGAGCTCTTGCCGGCGCCGGACGGGCCGACGATGCCGAGGCATTCGCCGGGCGCGAGTTCGAAGGTGGCGTTGCGGACGATGGGTTCCTGCCGGCCCTTGGGCGTGTAGGTGAGGGCGGTGGTCGCCACCCGGCCGAGCGCGTCGGGAAGCTTCGTGAACGTGGGGGACGACGGAAACTGGCGCAGCATTGCGCCGAGGCGCTTGTAGGAGGCGATCGCGCCCACCATGTTGCGCCACCCGCCGATCGCCTGTTCCATGGGCGCCAGCGCGCGGCCGACGATGATGGAGGCCGCGATCATGGCGCCGCCCGTCGTCTCGTGCTTGATGGTGAGATAGGCGCCGACGCCGAGAATGGCGGACTGGAGAGCCACGCGCAGCGTCTTGGCGATGGCCGAGTACCATCCGGCGCGCGTTCCGGCCAGGGTTTGCGGCGCGAGCACGCGCTCCGCGTTCCGGCGCCAGGTGGCGACCAGCGCCGGCAGCATCCCCATGGCGGCGATGGCTTCGGCGTTCCGCATCGCCGCGTCGGCCTCGAGGAGCGCGCGAATGCTTTCCTTGCCCGCTTCATGCAACGGTTTGCGCGTCGAGGACTCGTTGGCGTAAGCGAGGCCGGCCAGCAGGAGGGCGCCGCCCACCCCGACCCAGCCGAGAACCGGGTGGACGAGGAAAACGGCGGCGAGGAAGATCGGCAGCCAAGGCAGATCGAAATAGGGCACCAGACCGCCGCCGGCGACGAAGCCGCGGAGGGTCGACAGGTCGCGCACCCCCTGCGCCGCATGGCCACCGGCGCCGAGCGCCGAGGCGACCGACGCCGACAGCGAATCCGCCAGCAGGCGGCGGTCGAGCCACACGCCAACCTGGAGCACCGCGAGACTGCGCGCCGCCTCGAGGCAGGCATAGGCCAGGAAAGACACGGCCAACATGAGCGAGACCACGATCAGCGTGTCCAAGTGCGCGCTGGCGAGGACGCGGTCATAGACCTGCATCATGTAGAGCGGGCTGGCGAGAACCAGCAGGTTCAAGCCGAGGCTGAAAAGCGCCACCAGCTTCGCGGCGCCTTTGCATTCGGCGACGGCGGTGCGGAGTTGGTCGGGGGCGGTATTGGGTTGCATATTGGCGCACGCCGAGGGGAAATTCGGCGTCTCCCTGATGCGATGAGGGTCGACCTGTGGCCTATAAAAAGCACGTTCCGTGCCAGGAGCGGTGGCCGCGGTTTCGCGCCCCAATCGTGTTTAACGCCGTCCGGCGGTGTAAAAATCGCCAAACTACCGCATGCAAATTGACAACCGGTCGTGACAGGACGCCCAATGGATTGCGGCCCGGAGTGGTTTCCCACGCCGAGCCGCTGGTCCCGTTCGTTTGGCGTTAACTACGCCAGGATGAAGTCCGTCGCCGTGATGTCGGCGGCTTGGATCCCCGTCAGTGTGATGGTGCCGATCACGGTCCCGTTGATGCCGACGACGGCATTGTCGTCGATGGTAATCAGCGTATTGGCGCCCGCGGTAGCAATCGTCACCCGGCCGGCGAAGAGCGCGGCGGTGATGCCGAGGCCCGAGACGTCCAGCAAGTCCTGGTTGCCCACGCCACCGTTGCGGTCGAAGTTGGTGATCGTGTCGTTGCCGAACCCGGCCCCGAACTCGATCACGTCGTCGCCGCCATTGCCTTCGATCGTGTCGTTGCCGCCCTCGCCGCGGAAGAACTCGTTGCCGCCGTCGCCGGTGATCGAGTCGTTGCCCTGGCTGCCGACATAGCGGTCGATGCTGGCCAGGGTGTCGGTGCCGGTCTGGGCGCTGGTGGAGGTCGTCGAGGTGATCGTGGCCCCCGCCGTCGTGCCCGACAAGTCGTAGGTGTCAATGCCGGCGCCGCCCTGGTAACTGTCGTTGCCGTCGGCGACGGTGGCGAAGAAGGTGTCGTTGCCGTCTTCGCCGAGGAGCGTGTCATTGCCGCCCATGCCCGTCAGGGTGTCGTTGCCGGCTTGGCCTTGCATGTCGTTGACGCCGGCGTTGCCGATCAGCGTGTCGGCGCCGAGGCCGCCGCGGCTGTTCTCGACGTTGAGGATCGAGGAGACGCCGCCCGACGCGGTTCCGGTGGTCAGGTCGATGGTGACGTTGGCCGTGGTCCCGGCGTAGGACAGACGGTCGCCGGTGCCGCCATCGAGATCGATGGTGAAGTTCTCGACGTTGACGATCGACCCGGCCAAGCCAACGCCCATCTGGGTGATGGACGTGCCGTTGAAGGCGAGGATGAACGTCTCGTTGGCGGCCGTACCGGTGACCGCGATGGTGTCGATTTCGGTGCCGCCGTCGATGGTGTCCGCCCCGTCAGTGACCAAGTATGGGAACAGGTCGTTGCCGGCGCCGCCGTTAAGAACGTCGTTGCCGCTGCCGCCGTTGAGAACGTCGTTGCCGCCATTGCCGTTGAGGGTGTCGGCGCCGCCGAGGCCCGAGGCGGTGTCGTTGCCGGCGCCGCCGTTAAAGGTGTCGTTGCCCGCGGTGCCGACGAAAGTGACGCCGACGGCGGCGGCCGCGGTGTTCGGGGCCGTCGCGGCCGAGGTCACGGTCTCCAGCGTGCCTTGGTTGTCGGTGTAGGTGACGACCACGCGGAGCTGGCGATTGGCCTGCGCCGCGAGGGGCGTGAAGGTGGCGTCGGTCGCGTCGGCGCCGGCGATGTTGGTGAACCCGCCGGCGATCAAGCCGGTGTTGTTCGCCTGCTGCCACTGGAAGGTGAACACGGTTCCGGCCGTGCCATCCGCGTCGGTGATGTTGTGGGCGGCGGTGAGCAACTGGTTTTCCTGCGGCGTGGTGTCGTTAATCGTGACCGCGCCCGCCGGTGCGTCGTTGACGTTGGTGACCGGCGCCGTGAAGGCCGAGGTAATGGACTCCAGGTTGCCGGTCAGGTCGGTGTAGGACACAACCACTTGCAGCTCACGATTGACCTGGGCGTCGCCGGGCGCGAAGCTCGCGGCCGTCGCGCCGGCGATGTTGGTGAAGCCGGCCCCTCCGCCGCCCACGCCGGTGTTGTTCGCCTGCTGCCATTGGAAGGTGAAGGGCCCGGTGACGGCGCCGGTC
>CAZIVY010000537.1:0-2190 GCA_964542505.1 uncultured Rhodospirillaceae bacterium | reverse complement strand
GATGCGCGTGGTCATCGCCATGGCGTGCCTGGGCGCGGCCAAACTGGTCAACGTCACGGTTCCCTTCTTCTACAAGGCGGCGGTGGATTCGCTCACGATCCAGGGCGCCGCCGCCGTGGCGCTGCCCTTGGCGGCGATATTCGCCTATGGCGCGGCGCGGGTGGGGGCGCAAGGTTTCGGCGAATTGCGCGACGCGGTCTTCGCCAAGGTGGCGCAAAGCGCCATCAGGCGCATCGCGCTGCAGATCTTCCGCCACCTGCACGGACTGTCGCTGCGCTTCCACCTCGAACGCCAGACCGGCGGGCTGACGCGGGTCATCGAGCGCGGCACCAGGGGCACCGAGTTCGTGCTCCGCTTCATGCTCTTCAACATCATGCCCACCTTGGTGGAAATCGCCTTGGTGTGCGGCCTGCTGTTCGCGGGCTATGGCATCGTGCTCGCCGCCATAACGTTCTTCACCATCGTCGGCTACATCGTCTACACCCTGATCGTTACCCAATGGCGCACCAAGTTCCGCCGCGAAATGAACAAGCGCGACACCCAGGCCAACACGCGCGCGGTGGACAGCCTGCTCAACTATGAAACGGTGAAATACTTCGGTAACGAGGAGCACGAGGCGCGGCGCTTCGACCGCTCGCTGGAGCGCTACGAGCGGGCGGCGGTGCAGAGCCAAGTCACGCTGTCGCTGCTCAATATCGGCCAGGGCTTCATCATCGCCATCGGCCTGGTGGCGGTGATGGGCGTCGCCGCCGCCGGCGTGCGCGCCGGGGAAATGACGGTCGGCGACTTCGTCCTCGTCAACACCTTCCTGATCCAGCTCTATATGCCGCTGAATTTTCTCGGCTTCGCCTACCGCGAGATCAAGCAGGGCATGGTGGACATGGAGAAGATGTGGGAAATGCTGGGCATCGCGCCGGAAATCCGCGACCGTCCGGGCGCGGCGGCGCTCAATGTCCAGCGCGGCGAAATCGTTTTCGACAATGTCGAGTTCGCCTACGACCCCCGGCGGCCGATCCTGCGCGGCATCAGCTTCACCGTCCCGGCGGGCAAGACGGTGGCGATCGTCGGTCCCTCGGGGGCGGGCAAGTCCACCATCTCGCGCATTCTGTTCCGCTTCTACGACGTCAAGAGCGGGCAGGTGCTGATCGACGGCCAGGACATCCGCGAGGTGACGCAGGTCTCGCTCCGCGCCGCCATGGGGATCGTGCCCCAGGACACGGTGCTGTTCAACGACACCATCGCCTACAATGTCGGCTACGGCCGGCCCAGCGCCGAAAAGGCGGAGATCGAGGAAGCGGCGCGCCTCGCCCATATCGACACCTTCATCGCCCGCCTGCCCGACGGCTATGCCAGCATGGTGGGCGAGCGGGGATTGAAACTCTCCGGCGGGGAAAAGCAGCGGGTGGCCATCGCGCGCACGATCTTGAAGGCGCCGCCGATCCTGCTTTTCGACGAGGCGACCTCCGCCCTCGACAGCCAGACCGAGCAGGAAATCCAGCAGAACCTGCGCGAGGTGTCGGCGAACCGGACGACGCTGGTGATCGCCCATCGGTTGTCGACGGTGGTGGACGCGGACGAGATCCTGGTGCTCGACCAAGGACGGATCGTGGAGCGCGGCCGCCACCGCGAACTGGTGGCGCTGGGCGGGCTCTACGCCGACATGTGGGCGCGCCAGCAGGAGGCGGCGGAGGTGCAGGCGCGCCTGCTGGCGGCGGCCAAGGACGTCAGCCTCGCGCCCGCGAGCCATTAGCGGGCGGCTTGAAAAACTTCCTTGCTCACCCTCGCATTTCGACAAGCTCAATGTCGGGGTGAGCATCACAAAAGACTTGACCTCACCCTGAGCCTGTCGAAGGGTGGGGTCGGCCACGAATTGGAGTTTTTCGGCGGCCTGTTGGACTGCGGAATCCGCCGCCGCTAGGGTCGTCATGGACAGCATCTTCGCCGCGCTCGCGCCCATCCACCGGGAGGGATGGAAATTCATCGCCCTGTTCGCGGTGGCGGCGCTGGTGGCGTTCGCGCTCGCCGACGTGCTGGGCTGGATCGGGGTGGCGCTGACGGCGTGGTGCGCCTATTTCTTCCGCGACCCGGCGCGGGTGACGCCGGTGCGCGCGGGGCTGGTGGTATCGCCGGCCGATGGACGCATCCAGATGATCGAGCCGGCGCCGCCGCCGCCGGAACTGGACATGGGCA
>CAZIVY010000536.1:0-2290 GCA_964542505.1 uncultured Rhodospirillaceae bacterium | reverse complement strand
GGTGTTCATGGACCCGCTCGACGATCCGTTCGCGGTGGTGGCGGCGGAACTGGCGCGCCACCGTCTGGGCCACGGCATCGATTTCGCCTTCGTCGACATCCATGCCGAGGCGACGTCGGAAAAAATGGCCATGGGGCATTTTCTCGACGGCCGAGTGACGTTCGTCTGCGGCACCCACAGCCATGTTCCCACCGCCGACGCCCAGATCCTGCCCGGCGGCACGGCTTATCTCACCGACGCCGGCATGTGCGGCGACTACAATTCGGTCATCGGCATGGACAAGGCCGAGCCCCTGAACCGCTTCCTGCGCAAGATCCCCGGCGGGCGCTTCGAGCCGGCGCAGGGCGAGGCGACGCTGTGCGCGGTGCTGGTGGAAAGCGACGACGCCACCGGCCTGGCGCGGCGCATCGACCCGATCCGCGTCGGCGGCCGCCTGAAGCCGGCCTGGCCGGATTAGGATCAGCGGCACTTGACCATGACCTGTGCAGCCGTTCGCGCTGAGGGCCGCGCGGCGCACAAGCCGCGCGGCGTCTCGAAGCGCGGGCAGCCGCGTTCGCCCCCTCATCCTGAGCGCCGCGCGCCAGCGCGCGTCGAAGGGCGAGACGCGCCCTAACGGGCGCCCTCAGGACGAACGGTTTCATGTCTGTTGAGGGAGAATGACGATGCGGAAGCTCAAACCCGTGACCCCCGGCGAACTGTTGCTGGAGGAATTCCTGAAGCCGATGGGAATCAGCCAGTACCGGCTGGCGAAGGAGATCGGCGTGCCGGCGCAGCGCAGCGGTGAAATCGTCGCCGGCAGGCGCGCCGTCACCGCCGATACCGACTTGCGGCTGTGCCGGTTTTTCGGCCTGTCGAATGGCTATTGGCTGCGCGCCCAGGCGGCCCACGAAAGGTAAGTCGCGGAACGCCTATTGGCCGCCAGGCTGGCGAAGATCAAACCCTGGGCTGCCGCCGGGGCGGCTCGTGGGCGTGTCGCGACCGAGGCGTGAGATCATCGCTGACAACGATTGCGGCGCTACGGGGCTAGGAGTATCTACAAACTTGGACCACAACATGTCGTGACGATCACGTGGCCGGCCATTCCCAGTTCAAGAACATCATGCACCGCAAGGGCGCGCAGGACGCCCGGCGGGCCAAGGTCTTCACCAAGTTGATCCGAGAGCTTACAACCGCGGCGCGCGGCGGCCTGCCTGACCCGGCCATGAACCCGCGGCTGCGCGCGGCCATGCAAGCGGCGCGCGAGGCCAACATGCCGCGCGACACCATCGAGCGGGCGGTCAAGCGCGGCGCCGGGGGGGCCGACGCCGTCAACTATGAGGAAGTGCGCTACGAGGGCTATGGGCCAGGGGGCGCCGCCATCATCGTCGAGGCGTTGACCGACAACCGCAACCGCACGGCGGGCGACGTGCGCAACGCCTTCACCAAGCATGGCGGCCAGCTTGGCGAAACCAATTCGGTGGCGTTCATGTTCGAGCATGTGGGCGAAGTGCGCTACCCCGCCGCCGCCGCCGAGGCCGACGCCATGCTGGAGGCGGCCATCGACGCCGGCGCCGACGATTGCGTCAGCGACGATAACGAGCATAGGGTGACCTGCCGCCCCGACGACCTGTTCGCGGTGCGCGACGGGCTGGAAAAGCGCTTTGGCGCCAGCGCCAACGCCCGCCTGGCGTGGCGTCCGCGCAACGCGCACGCGGTGGCGGACGACAAGGCCGAAGCCCTGGTAAAATTGCTCGAATTGCTGGACGACAGCGACGACGTGCAGCGGGTCTACGCCAATTTCGAAATCTCGGAAACGGCAATGCGCAAGATCGGCGCCTAGTGTTGTGGTTTCAACGCTTGATCTCCGATCATCGCATTGGAACCACAACACAACGCATTGGTTTCGCTGGTGTTACGACTCTGACGGTTGGGGGACGAAGCGTCAGAGTCGTAAAACTAGTAGCAAGGCACATTGAGGATGATTTTCCCCCCACCCGCTCGGCTTCGCCAAGCTCAGCCTCGCGGCCCATGAACGCCAGCGGCGTTCATACCCGCAAAGGGGGGAGGCAAGGGTTGCGGAGCCAAGGTACTTCACCTCCCCCTCGACGGGGGAGGTCGGCGCGCAGCGCCGGGTGGGGGAGAGACGGCGATTGCGCGGGCTGGAACAAGTGGGAATCGGGCCAACCATGCGGTTGATGGGATTCGATCCCGGATTGCGGCGCACCGGCTGGGGGGTGATCGAAACCGACGGCTGGCGGCTCAGCCATCTCGGCAACGGGGTGGTGGAATCGCGCGAGGATCAACCCATGGA
>CAZIVY010000535.1:0-6523 GCA_964542505.1 uncultured Rhodospirillaceae bacterium | reverse complement strand
CGTCGGCGAGGTTTTCGCCGGCTGCGCCCCGCTCGCCGATTGGGCGCCGCTGGTGATCGCCCATTGCACCGTCCGCCGCAACACCTTGCCCAGCGCATCGTCGAAGGCCTCGACGATATCGTTGATCTCGCCGCCCTTGGCCTCGACGATATGCTCGAAACTGCGCGAGGCGACGATTTCCTGCCGCGGTTGACGCACCAGCTTGACGTTGATGCGCACCCGGATGGTGGGGTATTGCCCCACGCCGTTCAAGAATTCCGCCTGGAACTCCCGCAATTCGCTTTTCAGGTTGTAGTCCGAGCGCAGGCCCACGACCTCGCGGCCGACGGCGACGATCTTGCCCGTGTTCTCGAAGGACTCCACCAACAGCGTCTGCACCATTTTCGGCGCCCGTTCCGTCCACCGCGAGTCGCTGAAATATTTCAGCTCGTACAGATTGGGCTTGACCGCGATGCGGTTCGAATCGAGGCCGCCGGCGGCCAGCGGTTCCTCGATCACGAGCTGCCATTCCACCTTCGGCAAGTCGTCGCTGAAGGTGTTTTTCGGGCTGAGGGAGTAAAGATTCGGCGAATTGCCCGGTGACGGCAAGACGCTGCCGCAAGCGGCGAGGAAACCGGCGAGAATGAAGGCGGCGCCTGTCGCCGCGGGCCGCGGGGATCGCATGTCGGGGCGCATGTTCATCGTTTTTCCAGTTTGAATTCGGACTCGCGCGAACCGAACAGCACTTGGCTCGGGTCGTCCTCGATCCGCGCCGCGACACGGGCGATGCTGCCCACCAGGATGCGCGCTTCGTTGACGAAGCGGCGGATTTCGGACAAGCCGTCGCTGGTGAAGTTCTCGATCGGCCGGCGGTTTTCGGCCAACAACGCCTGCGCCTCTTCGCTCACGCCGGCGAGCGCCACCGCCGCGCGCCGGCCGTCGCGCACCAGTTCGTCGACGCCCGTCATGGTCCCTCCCGCCTTGTCGACGATGAGGTCCAGCTTCGCGGACATCGAGCGCACCGAGCGCGCGGTTGCGGCGAAATCCTCGCTCCCGCGCTCGAAGGCCTCGATGATGCGGCCGATCTCGCGTTCGCGCTTGGCGATGGCGCCGCTCAATGTGCTCAAGTCGGCGACGATACTGCCCAGGTTCTTGCGGTTTTCTTCGTTGACCAGCTCGGCCAGCCGGTCGACGAGCACGATGCTGTGGTTGATCAGGTCGGGCGCCCCCTCGAACAACTCGGCGATGCGCGAAGGCTTCGAGGCGATGACCGGGATCGCGCCGCGGCTCTTGGCCGGCAGCATCGCCGACTGGGTGGTGCCGGCGGAAATCTGCACGAACGATACCCCGGTCACGCCCTGGAATTCGAGGGTGGCCACCGAATCGGAGCGCACGGGGGTTTCGGCGCCGACCTCGATGCGCACCCGCACCTTGCGCGGATCCTCGCGGTCGATGCGGATGCTGGAGACGGCGCCCACCTTGACCCCGTTGAAGCGCACGTCGCCGCCGACGCCCAGCCCCGACACGGCGCTGGTGAACTCGATGTCGTAATAGGCGACCTCGCGATCGATGTCGGCGCGCACCAGCCAGGTGATGAAACCGAAAATGGCGCTGACGAACAGCACCACGAAGATGCCGATGAGCAAGTGGCTGGCGCGGGTTTCCATGCGGTTCCTCTCCGGACGGCCCTAGGTGGCGGCCCCGGCCGCCTGGGCGGCGCGGGCGCGCGGGCCGTGAAAATAGTCGCGCACCCAGGGGTGCGTCTGCTCCAGCATTACCGCCATCGGGCCGCTGATCAGCACGCGGTGTTCGGCCAGCACGGCGATGCGGTCGCAGATGGCGTAGAGCGAATCGAGATCGTGGGTCACCATGAACACGGTTAGCCCAAGGCTTTGCTGCAGGTCGCGTATCAAGCGGTCGAAGGCCGCGGCGCCGATGGGGTCCAGACCCGCCGTGGGCTCGTCCAGGAACAGGATTTCCGGATCGAGCGCCAGCGCCCGCGCCAGGCCCGCGCGCTTGCGCATGCCCCCGGACAACTCGGACGGGTACTTGGCGCCCGCTTCCGGAGGCAGCCCCGTCAGGGCGATCTTCAGCGCCGCGATTTCGTTCATCAGCCCCACCGGCAGACCAAGCTGTTCCTTCAGCGGCACTTCGATGTTTTGCGCCACCGTCAGCGAGGAGAACAGCGCCCCGTCCTGGAACAACACGCCCCAGCGCCGTTCCACCAGGCGGCGCTTGGCCGGCGCGAGCTTGGTCAGGTCCTGCCCGAAAACCTCGATGCGCCCGGCCCGCGGCTGGTTGAGGCCGACAATGGTGCGCAGCAGCACCGATTTGCCGGTGCCCGAGCCGCCCACCACGCCGATGACTTCGCCGCGATAGATGTCGAGGTCGAGGCCGTCGTGAATCACCTGGGCGCCGAACTGCGTGCGCAGGCCGCGCACGCGGATAACCACCTCGCCGGTGCGGGGGCTGGCGCTGGCGCTGGGGCGGGTGTTGGCCACGGTCAAACGCCCACCAGGTTGAAGAAGATCGAAAAGGCGGCGTCGGCCACGATCACCAGGAAGATCGCCTCCACCACCGAACGCGTGGTCAGCTTGCCGAGGCTTTCGGCGCTGCCCTCGACGCGCAGGCCCTCATAGCAACCCACCAGCGCGATCAGCGCCGCGAAGGCCGGCGCCTTGATGATGCCCACCCAGAAATGCCAGATGTCCATCGAATCGCGCAGGCGTTCGAGAAAGAGTTGCGGGCTGATCCCAAGCCCGGCCCACGCCATCAGCCCGCCGCCCAGGAGACCCATGATGTCGGAAAAGAAACCGAGCAGCGGCAGCGTCAGCACCAGCGCCAGCAGGCGCGGCAGCACCAGGACTTCCATCGGGTCGAGCCCGAGGGTGCGCATGGCGTCGATCTCCTCGCGCACCTTCATGGCGCCGATCTGCGCGGTGAAGGCGCTGCCGGACCGCCCGGCGACGACGATGGCGGTGAGCAGGATGCCGATTTCGCGCAAGACCGAGACGCCGATGAGGTTGACCACGAACAACTCGGCGCCGAATTTCTGCAACTGCGACGCGCCCTGGTAGGCGAGCACGACGCCCACCAGGAACGAGATCAGCCCGACGATGGGGAGCGCGTTGACCCCCACCTGTTCCATGTGAAAGACGAGGGCGGTGAAACGCAGCCGGCTGGGATGGCGCGCGGTGCGCGCCAGCGTGACGGTCGTCAACCCGACAAAGGCCAGGAGTTCGCGCGATTCGCGATACAGCAGAATCGCACCCTCGCCCACTTCTTCCATCAGGCGGCGCATGACGTTGATGTGGGGCGGCTCGATGGCGGCGGGCCGGTCGCTGGCGGCGACGCGTTCCAGCAACACGCGGTGATCGGCCTTGAGGCCGGTCATTTCCACCGCGATATTGTCGGCCTTGAGGCGCTTCAGCGTACGGTGGATCAGCCACGCGCCGGCGGTGTCCATCGCTTCCAGGCCCGACAAATCCAGCCGCACCGGCTGGCCCGGCGCGCGGACAAGCCGCGTGAGTTCGGCGTCGAGCCGGCCGGCGGCGGAAATATCCCACCGTCCCGCGGCCGCCAACTCCAGCCGGCCACCCTGGCTCAGTCCTGTCAACGACGCTGCCGTCGCCATGCGATCACCGCACCCCAAATTGGCGCGCAGCCCATGGCGGGATTGGCACGGCCTGCGCGACGCTTACAAGCGACCGTACCCGATCGCCGGCGGCGTTGGTAACGCCCCGCCCGGCGACACGCGACGGAAAAGCCCTGCGGAGCCTAGTGTTGGATGATTAACCGATTGTTAGCGCTCGCCGAAAGGCCGGCGAAGCCGGTGCGGTTGACAGTCCCCGGCGGTATGCTAGAAGCAGCCCGCGCCGTCGCGGCATGCCGTTAAATGGAGGTTTGAGATGCTGAAAGCCTACGCCTTGTCCGCTATATTGACGCTGGTGCTCGCCGCTACCGCAATCCCGGCCATGGCCGATGGCGACCCCGCCAGCGGTGAAAAGATTTTCGCCAAGTGCAAGATCTGCCACAGCCTGGACGCCGGAAAAAATCTCGTTGGCCCGAGCCTGAACGCGGTAGTTGGGCGCAAGTCCGGCACTGCGGCGGGGTTCAAATATTCCGACGCCATGACCGGCAAGGCGATCGTTTGGAACGAGGAAAACCTGGAAAAGTATTTGCGCGATCCCAAGGGTTTCATTCCCAACAACAAGATGGTGTTCCCCGGCCTGAAGGACAAAGAGTCCGACGACGTCATCGCCTTCCTCAAAAAAGCCGCAAAATAGGACTACCAGGGTTGCGCGGCGGCGGCGAAGCGGCGCCCGCCGGATGCTCTCATGGCGCGGTGCGGAACGGGTAACAATGACCGCGGATGGCGAATGGCGTGACTGGATCGAAGGCCGGTCCGGTCCTTCCACGAAGCGAGTTCTCGACGGGTTTCTGGCCCGCATGCGCGACGCCGCCGGCGCCGAGCGGGCCTCGATCTACGTGGTTAACGGCAGCGTCCGCCACCCTTTATTGGAATTGGCCCGGCGAACCCCGGCGCTTGGCGTGATTCGCCGCCTGCGCCGCGACCCGCCTCAGGCGCCGGCGGAGGCGCTGGCGCGCGCCTTGCGGGCGGCCCGCCCGCTGCTGTGGGTGGCGGGCCAGGGCGGCGACGATCCCGCCCCCGTCATGGCGGAAGGCGCCGGCCAGGCGGCGCCGGTACGCTCGCGCTATTGCCTGCCGCTGAAAGGCCATGGCGGCGCCGTGGTCGCCATGATCGAGCTGATCAATCTTGCCGGCGGCGACGACCCGCGCGCGGTGCAGGCGGCGGTCGCGGGGACCCATGGAGCGACGCCGCTTGCGCGCTTGATCGGCGGCATGATCGAGCGCAGCCAGATGATGGACAAGATTCGCGCCAAGAACGTGCTTCTGGCGCGCCGTTACCGTCTACTGCGCGAGCAGCGCCAGCGCATCGCGGCGTTGCAAGCGGAAACCGAGCAAGCCTTCCAGACCGCCATCGCCTTGTTGGCGCGCGGAGCCGAAATTCACGACGAGGGCACCGGCAACCACATCGTTCGCGTCAACGAATACAGCTACTTTCTCGCCCGCCTCGCCGGCCAGCCGGAGGCGTTCTGCCGCGAGATCCGCTATTCGGCGCAATTGCACGACATCGGCAAGATGAGCATCGACGCCGCCCTGTTGAAGAAGCGCGGCCGCCTCAACCCCGACGAGCGGAAGGAAATGGACAGCCACACCCGCTACGGTCACCGGATTCTTCAGGACGTGCCGCGCCTGGCCATGGCGGCCGAAATCGCCCATTGCCACCACGAAAAGTGGGATGGATCCGGCTACCCCCGCCGGCTGCGCCACGACGCCATACCGTTGAGCGCCCGCATTGTCGCCGTCGCCGACGTGTACGACGCGTTGCGCGCCGAACGCCCCTACAAGCCCGGCCACAGCCACCTGGAAACCGTGCGCATCATGCTCGAGGGCGACGGCCTTCTCGACCCGGGTCGGCATTTCGACCCCGCCTTGCTGGAGCTGTTCCACCGCCATCACCAGGGCATGAGCGACATCTGGCAGCGCTTCCACGATTGATTCCGGCGCCCTGGACGTCTTATAGGGGACTCGCCACCTGCCTCCGGGCGCGCTAGTTTAGATGCACGCGATTTCATCGCCAGGAGGGCGGCAATGCAACACCGTGCGTTAGCCGTTGCTTTATGTGCCTTGACCGCCGCGGGCCTGGCCAGCGGCGGCCCGGCTCGGGCGCAGGCTTTCGACCCCAACGCCCTCGCGGCGGTGACCCGCCTGCGCGCCGAGGTTCCGCCCGACTCGCGCAGCGCCCGCACTCTCGGCACCGAACGCGACGGCAATGGCGTGGTCATCGACGATCATGGCCTGGTGCTCACCATCGGCTACCTGGTCCTCGAAGCCATGTCGGTGGTGGTCTTCGATTCCCGCGGCGCGCCGGTCAACGCCGAAGTCGTGGGCTACGACCAGGCCACCGGTTTCGGGCTGGTGCGGGCAAGCCGGCCGCTGGGCATCAAGCCGCTGCCGCTGGGCGATTCCGACAGTTTGAAACTGCGCAGCCCCGTCCTCGTCGCCGGGCACGGTGGACGCGAGGGCACGGTGCCGGCCTATGTCGTTTCGCGGCGCGAATTCGCCGGCTACTGGGAATATCTCCTCGACGAGGCCATCTTCACCGCGCCGCCGCATCCGAATTGGGGCGGGACGGCGCTGATCGGCGCCGACGGCAAGCTCTATGGCGTGGGTTCGCTTATGGTGGCCGACGCCGCGCCGGGGGACAAGCCGGTGCCCGGCAACATGTTCGTGCCGATCAACCTGCTGAAACCGATTTTCGCCGATTTGCTCAGCGATGGGCGCGCCGCGGGTCCACGGCGTCCGTGGCTGGGCGTGTGGTCGCGCGACTTGCACGGCCATCCGGTCATCGCCGCCGTCGCCCCCGAAAGCCCGGCCGAGCGCGGGGGCTTGCGCGCCGGCGACATGGTGCTGGCGATCGGCGGGCGCAATGTCGCGTCCATCGCCGACATGTACCGCA
>CAZIVY010000534.1:0-7006 GCA_964542505.1 uncultured Rhodospirillaceae bacterium | reverse complement strand
ATGCGCTCGGCGTTCGGCAGGGCCTGGGCCAAGCCGAAATAACGCCAATGCGTCCAGACGCTGGTGAAACCCACGGGCTCGTCGGCGCCGAACCATTTGACGTGCACGCCCCGCCCGGCGCATTCCGCCACCGCCCGCTCGATCCTCCGGCGCGGCAAATCGACCAACGAGAATTGGAGCGAGCTGGCGACATAGCGCTCCTCCGGCGGACGCCGCGGCAGGCGGATATGCGGCGCGCCGGACAGCGCCGCGGCGAGCCATGCGTAGCGCTCGTTCCAGCGCCGGCAGCGGTCGGCGAGGACGTGTCCAAGCTGCGGCCGCGTCACCGCGGCGGCAAGGTTCGAGAGCCGCAGGCTGAAATTGGGCGTCACGTGCTTCCAGCGCTCGAACACCTCGTCGCCGGGGCGGGCAAGATGCGAGCGGTAGAGCATGTAGCTGCCCGAAAAAAGGATCGCCTGGGCGGCGAGGTCGGGATCGGCGGTGACCAGGAGGCCGCCCTCGCCGGCGTTGGCGTGCTTGTAGCTCTGCAGGCTGAAACACCCCGCCCGTCCCCAGGCGCCCGTCGGCTTCCCGTTCCACGCCGCGCCCATGGTATGGGCGCAGTCCTCGACCACCTGGATGCCGCGCGCGCCGCAGACGCGGGACAAGGCGTCCATGTCGCAGATGTGCCCGCGCATGTGCGACAGCAACAGGGTCTTGGCGCCGCTCGTCTCGGCCTTGCGCGCCAGATCGTCGAGGTCGATGGTGTAGTCCTCGGTCACGTCGACGAGAACCGGCGCCGCGCCGGCATGGGCGATGGCGCCGGGCACGGGGGCGAGCGTGAAGCAGTTCGACAAGACCTTGTCGCCCGGCCGCACGCCCGCGGCCTTGAGGGCGACGAACATCGCCGCGCCGCACGAGTTCATCGCGACGCAATAGGGCAGGCCGATTTCGCGCGCGAACTCGGCCTCGAGCGCGGACACCTCGCTCGGCTTGTCGCCGGTCTCGCCATAGCGATGGATCCTGCCGCTGGCCATGACCGCCAGCGCCGCCTTGACGCCCGCCTCCGGGATCGGCTCCTGGCCGGTGAGGTCGAGGTCGAGGCGCACCCGGCCGGGGACCGGCGCCTTCACCGGCGCGGACTCAAACCTGGCGCCCGTCCGGGGCGCCGAGATCGAAGCGTTCGTGGGGGTAATATTTTCGCAGGCGAATGTCGCCGGTGCGCGCATGGCCTTCCATTCCCTCCAGCCGCGAGATGCGCGCCGCGACCTGGCCGATGGCGCGCGAGGCGTCGCGGGTGAGCCGCTGGTAGGTCACCGTCTTGATGAACTTGCCCACCGACAAGCCGCCGGTGTAGCGCGCCGCGCCGCGCGTCGGCAGGATATGGTTGGGGCCCGCGCACTTGTCGCCATAGGCGACGGTCGTCTCCTCGCCGAGGAACAGCGAGCCGTAATTGGTAAGCCGCGCCAGCCACCAATCGAGATCGCGCGCCATCACCTGCACATGCTCGCTGGCGTAGCGGTCGCTGACCTCGGCGGCCTCCTCGCGGGTCGCGCAGACAACGACCTCGGCATGATCGCGCCAGGCGGCCGCCGCGGCGCCGCGCGCGGGATCGGGGAGCGCGGCGATCGCGGCCGGCGCGCGCGCGATCACCGCCTCGCCCAGCGCGCGCGAGGTGGTGATGAGCCACACCGGCGAATCCGGGCCGTGCTCGGCCTGGCCGACCAGGTCGGCGGTCACGATGTCGGGGTCGGCGCTGTCGTCGGCGATGACCGCCGATTCGGTCGGCCCGGCGATCACGTCGATGCCGACGCGGCCGAACAGCGCGCGCTTGGCCTCGGCCACGAAGCGGTTGCCCGGGCCGACGATGATGTCGGCCGGCTTGCCGGTGAACAGGCCGAAGGCGAGCGCGGCGACCGCCTGCACGCCGCCCAGGGCCAGGACCGTGTGCGCGCCGCAAATGCGCGCGGCGTAGAGGATCGCCGGGTTGATGCCGGAATCCTTGTGGGCGGGCGTGGCGGCGACGATGTTGGGGACGCCGGCGACCGCGGCGGTGCCGATGCTCATGACGGCGCTGGCGGCGTGGGCGTAGCGCCCGCCCGGCACGTAACACCCGGCGGTGTCGCAGGGAATAAGCCTTTGCCCCGTTGTCAGGCCGGGAATGAGCTCGGCCTCGAACTCGCGCAGCGAATCCCGCTGGCGGCGCGCGAAGTCCTGGACGCGGTCGCGGGCGAAGCCGATGTCGTCCTTGACGAGCTTGCTCAAGCCCCGCTCGGCCGCGGCGAACTGCTCCTCGCCGACCACGATGTCGCCCCGCCAGCCGTCGAGTTCGCGGGCATAGCGGCGCGCCGCCTCCTCGCCGCCGGCCTCGATGTCGGCCAGCATGCGGCGCACGGTCTCGCCCGTATCGCGGTCGATGGCCGGCGCGGGCGGCGAGGCTTTCTTCAGGTACTCCACGGCCGCGACTCCTTTTTCAACGGCGGGCCGGCGTCGAGGTCAAACCCTCGATTCGGCCTACACCTTGCCTTTCCAGGGGACGATCAGGCGTTCGAGCGCGCGCATGAGAATCTCGAACAGGTAGGCGACGAACCCGATGGCCAGAATGCCGAGGATGACGACGTCGGTGCGGAGAAAATTCGAGGCGTTGAACACCATCTTGCCAAGGCCGGCGTCGGCGGCGACCATCTCGGCCGCCACCAGCGTCGTCCAGCCCACGCCCATGCCGATTCTCAGGCCCACCAGGATCTCCGGCATGGCGCCGGGAACGATGACGTGCAGTATCACCTGCGCCTTGGACGCACCCATGGAGCGCGCCGCCTGGATCTGCTCCTGGCTGACCGACTTGACTCCCGCCCGCGCCGCCAAGGCCACCGGCGCGAAGATGGCCAGGAAGAGCAGAATGACCTTCGCCGATTCGCCGATGCCGAACCAGATGATCATCAGCGGCAGGTAGGCGAGGGGCGGCAGCGGCCGGTAGAACTCGATCGGCGGGTCGAAGATGCCCCGCGCGATGCGCGAAACGCCCATCGCGATCCCGACCGGGATGCCGATGGCGACCGCCAGCACGAAGGCCGAGAATACCCGGTACATGCTCCAGACGAAGTGTACCCAGAGCGTGTGGTTGTCGAGGTCGCCGGCGGCCGCCTGCTTGAAGGCGCCCCAAATCGCCTCGGGTTTGGGCAGGAACAATGGTTTGATCCAGCCCAGGTGCGTCGCCGTCCACCAGAGCAGCAGCAAGCCGGCCAGGCTGACGGCGTTCATGGCCAGGCTCGATCCCTCGCCGAGGACGCGGTAGCGGCTGGTCTTGACGCTTGCGGGCGCGGGGGCGGGGGCTGTGGTCACGGCCATGGCTCAGTCTCCGGCGTTGGCTGCGGCGGGCGCTTCGCGGCGCTGAATCTCGGCGAGAACGACCTCGCGCATGCGAATGAACTCGGGGTCGGATTTGACCTTGCGCGCGTCGCGGCACTGGATGTAGCGGCGGCCGAAATCGAGCTCGTAGGTCTTCTCGATCTTGCCCGGCCGCGGCGTCATGACGATCAGCCGCGTGGCGAGGAACAGCGCCTCCTCGACCGAATGGGTGATGAAGAACACCATCTTGCCCGTACGGTGCCAGACGTCGAGAATCAACTCCTGCACCTGCTCGCGGGTGAGGGCGTCGAGGGCGCCGAGCGGCTCGTCCATCAGCAGCACTTCGGGGTCGGACGCCAGCGCCCGCGCTATGCCCACGCGCTGCTGCATGCCGCCCGAGAGCTCGTAGATCATCTTGGCCTCGAAATCGGCGAGGCCGACGAGATCGAGTTTCTCGCGCGCCACGCGGTACCGCTCCGCCGCCGGCACGCCGCGCATCTTCAGTCCGAAGGCGACATTGTCGATCACCTTCAGCCAGGGCATCAGCGCGTGGTGCTGGAACACGACCCCGCGATCGGCCCCCGGGCCGTGCACCGGATTGCCGTCGAGCAGAACGGCGCCGTCCGAGGGATCGAGGAAGCCGGCGATGACCGAAAGGAGCGTGGTCTTGCCACAGCCCGAGGCGCCGATGGCGACCATGAAGTCGCCGTCGCGCAGCTCGAGGTTGATCCGCGACAGCGCCTCCGTCATCCCGGAGGACGACGCGTAGCGGACCGACAAGTCCTTGATGTCGAGGGCGGCCAATGGGTTCTCGCCCGTTGCCGAGGGGGCGCCTCCCCCCCGCCCGCGCCGGGCGAGAGGGGAGGCGCCGGGCCTATTTCGCCGCGGCCGCCGCGAACTCCGGGTTCACGAACTTGCCGAAATCCGCCGGCACGTCCGTGATGCGGCCCTGCTCCTTGAGGAACACGGCCGTGTTGGCCATCGCCTTGGCGACGCCACCATCCTTGCCGCCGCCAAGCCAGGCGTTCGACGCCTGCTCCGCCGCGGTCGGGAAGCCGTAGTCCCCGAGCGCCGGGGGCACGTCCTCGGGCTTGGCGCCGACGATCTTGGCGATCGCCTTCACTTCGTCCGAGTCCTTCGTGTACTTGGCCTTGTTGGCCTTGTACGCGGCGTCGCCCTTCGCCATTTCCCGGACGAGGGTGGTGACAAACTCCTTGTTCTTTTCGGCCCATGCCTTGTTGACCATGAGCGCATCGAAGGTCGGCGCGCCCTGCTTGGCGACGTCGGCCGACGACAGGATCACCTTCGCGCCGGCGGCCTTGGTCCTGGCGAGGACGGGATCCCAGATGAAGGTGCCGTCGATGTCGCCGCGCTCCCAGGCGGCCGCGATCTCCGGCGGCCGCATGTTCAGGATCTGCACGTCCTTCGGATTGATCCCGGCCTTGGTGAGGGCAAACATGAGCTGGTAGTGCGCGGTCGAGGCCAGCGGCGTCGCGATCTTCTTGCCCTTGACGCCCGCGAGGTTGGTGATGCCCGACTTGGGCGTGACGACGAGCTGCTCGGCGTCGTTGATGTCGTCGAGGACCCAGATCACCTGCACGTCGAGGCCCTGGGCCGCCGCCGCGGTGGCCGGAGAGGAGCCGACCTCGCCGATCGGCACTTCGCCGGACGCCATCGCCTTGATGACGTCGCCGCCGCCGCCGAACATTTTCCAGCTGATCTTATAGCCGGTCGCCTTCTCGATCGCGCCCTGCGCCATCAGCACGCGAAACGGCACGATCATGTCCTGGTGCGCGAAAGTGACCTCCTTGGTCTGGGCCTGGGCGCCCGCGACGCCAAGGCCCAACACCAGCGGGATGGCCAAGAATGCTCTCCGATACATGTTCCGATCTCCTCCCTTATTGCCCTTATTATATTTTCGATAATTCTTGATTCAGGTGGCGCGAAGGCGCCGGGTCCAGTATTGCACGCTTTCCGCCGCCCTGGCTAGATTGGGGCGGGCCAAGGAACGAGCCATAGACCGATCGGGGAGGGCGCCATGCCGCGCATGACCACCGAGGAAGCATTCGTGAAGGTTCTGCAAGCACACGGCATCGAACATGCCTTCGGCATCATCGGTTCGGCTTTCATGCCGATCTCGGATCTGTTCCCCAAGGCGGGGATAACCTTTTGGGATGTGGCGCACGAGACCAATGGCGGTCTCATCTGCGACGGGTACACGCGCTCGACCGGCAATATGGCGATGGCGATCGCGCAGAACGGCCCCGGCGTGACCGGCTTCGTCACCGCCATCAAGACCGCCTATTGGAATCACACGCCGATGCTGCTGGTCACCCCGCAGGCCGCCAACCGCACCATCGGCCAGGGCGGTTTCCAGGAGGTGGAGCAGATGGCGCTGTTCCGCGACATGGTCTGCTACCAGGAGGAGGTCCGCGACGCCTCGCGCGTCGCCGAGGTCCTCAACCGCGTCATCTCGAAGGCCAAGCGCCTGTCGGCGCCGGCGCAGATCAACATTCCGCGCGATTTCTGGTGCCAGACGGGCGACGTCGCGCTGCCGGCGATCGTCGAGTTCGAGCGGCCGACAGGCGGCGCCAGGGCCATCGCCGACGCGGCGCGGCTGCTGTCGGTCGCCAGGTTTCCCGTCATTCTGTCGGGCGCCGGTGTCGTTCTCGGCAACGCCATCCCCGAGTGCGCGGCGCTGGCCGAAAGGCTCGACGCCCCGGTGTGCTCGAACTACCAGCACAACGACAGCTTCCCCGGCGGTCACCGCCTCGCCTGCGGCCCGCTCGGCTACAACGGCTCCAAGGCGGCGATGGAAATGATGGCCAAGGCCGACGTCGTGCTGGCGCTCGGCACGCGGCTCAATCCGTTTTCGACGCTCCCCGGCTACGGCATGGACTATTGGCCGAAGTCGGCGCAGGTGATCCAGGTCGACATCAACGCCGACCGCATCGGCCTGACCAAGCCGGTCGCGGTCGGCATCTGCGGCGACGCCAAGCTGGTCGCCAGGCAAATCCTGGCGCAACTTTCGCCGACCGCCGGCGATGCCGGCCGCAAGGAGCGCCGGGATCTCATCCACCTCGCCAAGTCCGCCTGGCTGCAACAGCTTTCCAGCATGGACCACGAGGACGATGACCCCGGCACCACCTGGAACGAGCGCGCGCGCCGGCGCGACCCCGGCCGCTTGTCGCCGCGCCAGGCGTGGCGCGCCATCCAGGCCGGGTTGCCGAAGGACGCCATCGTTTCCACCGACATCGGCAACAACTGCGCGATCGGCAACGCCTATCCGACCTTCGAGCGAGGCCGAAAATACTTGGCGCCGGGCATGTTCGGCCCTTGCGGCTACGGCTTTCCCTCGATCATCGGCGCCAAGATCGGCAATCCCGACACGCCCTGCGTCGGCTTCGCGGGCGACGGCGCGTTCGGCATTTCGATGAACGAAATGAGTTCGATCGGCCGCAAGGAATGGCCGGGCGTCACCATGGTGATTTTCCGCAATTACCAATGGGGCGCCGAGAAGCGCAATACGACGCTTTGGTACGACGACAACTTCGTCGGCACCGAACTCGATCCGAACCTGAGCTTTGCCCGCATCGCCGAGGGCTGCGGCCTCAAGGGCGTGATCGCGCGCACGCCAGCGGAAATCTCCGGCGCGCTTGCGGAGGCCTGCGCGGCGCAA
>CAZIVY010000533.1:0-5840 GCA_964542505.1 uncultured Rhodospirillaceae bacterium | reverse complement strand
GATTCGTTGGCGACAAGGATCGGGGGATGGGCATCGAGGCGGAGCGCGACAAGCATCTGGCGGCGGCCTACGCGCTGGCGCGCCAAGGCGCCGGCGGCGCGCGGGCCGACGAAGCGGCGGATTTCATGCGCTCCTTCTACGGCCGTGTCGCCGCCGAGGATGTCGCCGGCCGTACACCCGAAGCGCTTTGCGCCGCCGCGCTGTCGTTGTGGGAATTCGCCGCGCACCGTCCGCCGGGCCAGCCCAAGATCCGGGTATTCAATCCGGCGCTTTCCACCCATGGCTGGAGCGCCGACCACAGCGTGGTGGAGATCGTCAACGACGACATGCCGTTCCTGGTGGATTCGACCACCATGGCGCTGCGCCGGCACGGGGTCGCCATCCATAGCGTGATCCATCCCATTCTCGCCGTCCGCCGCGACGCGGGCGGCGCGCGCCTGGCGCCCGGGCCCGCCGGGGCCAAAGGCGCCATCGCCGAATCGACCATGCACATCGAAATCGATCGGCAGAGCGACCCCCAATCGCACGCCGACATCGCCGCGCATCTGCAGCGGGCGCTGGCCGACGTGCGCGCCGCGGTGGACGACTGGCCCCAGACGCTGCAAAAGCTGCGCGATTGCATCCGCGCGCTGGACGATAACCCGCCGCCCTTGTCGGCGGCGGAAGTGGCGGAAGGCCGCGCCCTGCTGGAGTGGATGGGCGACAATCACTTCACGTTCCTCGGCTACCGCGAGTACGACTACAGCGAGAGCGCCGCCGCCGAAATGTGGAGCGTCGTGCCCCATTCGGGCCTCGGCATATTGCGCGACCCGAACCGGCGCCTCATGCGCGCCCCGGGGGTTCCTGTCGCCACCCCGTCCGGCCAGGCCCCCCGCCCCGAGGGCGCGGGCGACGATGTGCCGCCCGAGGTCCACCGCTTCCTGCGCCGGCCGGAATTGATCATGGTGCTGAAGGCCAATATGCGCTCCACCGTCCACCGGCCGGTGCATCTCGACTTCATCGCCGTCAAGCGCTTCGACGCCGCCGGAAAAGTGGTCGGCGAGCGCCGGTTCACCGGACTGTTCACCTCCGCCGCCTATAACCGCAATCCGCGCGAAATCCCCTATCTGCGGCGCAAGGTGCTGCGGGTGATGGAAAGCTCCGGCCTGGCGCCCAACAGCCATGACGGCAAGGCGCTGCAAAACGTCCTCGACAACTATCCGCGCGACGAACTGTTCCAGATCGGCGACGAGGACCTGGCGCGCATCAGCGGCGGCATCCTGCATTTGCAGGAACGCCCGCGGCTGCGCCTGTTCGCCCGCCGCGACGATTTCCGCCGCTTCGTTTCCTGCCTGGTCTATGTGCCGCGCGAGCAGTTCACCACCACGCTCAGGCGGCGTTACGAAACCATCCTGGCGGAAGCCTTTGCCGGCCACGTCGTCGCCCACTACACCCAGGTGGGCGACGAAACCCTGGCGCGGCTGCACGTCATCATCGGCACCACCCCCGGCAACACGCCCGAGGTGGAGATCGAGGCGGTGGAGGCGCGCCTGGTGCGCGCGGCGCGAAGCTGGCGGGACGACCTGTTCGACGCCCTGATCGCCCGGCACGGCGAGGAGGCCGGCAACCGCCTGTGGCTGACCTACGCCGACGCCTTTCCCGGTTCCTACATCGAATCCTTCGACGCGGCCGTGGCGCTGTTCGACATCGCCAAGATCGAACGCCTGCGGGGCGACGCCGAGCTCGATCTCGACCTCTACCGCCCGCCGGACGCCAAGCCGAACGAAGTGCGGGTCAAGATCTACCGGCACGGCGAGCCCGTATCGCTCTCGGACTGCCTGCCGGTGCTGGAAAACATGGGCCTCAAGGTGATGGTGGAGCGGCCCTTCCGCATCGAACCGGGACGCGACGGGCCCGGTTGCTGGATTCACGATTTCGGCATGCTCGATCCCCAGGGACGGGCGGTGGACCTGGATCGCGTCAAGGCGAAGTTCGAGGACGCCTTCGCGCAAGTGTGGAGCGGAGCGGCGGAAAGCGACGGCTTCAACCGCCTGGTGGCGTGGGCCGATTTGAGCGGACGCGAGGTCGCGTGCCTGCGCGCCTACGCCAAATATTTGCGCCAGGCGGGAATCGCGTTCAGCCAGGCCTATATGGAAGACACGCTGGGCGAAAACGTCGCCATCGCCCGCCTGCTGGTGCGGCTCTTCGACGCGCGCTTCAACCCGGCGGGAGCGGGCGGGAAGGGCGACGAAAAACAGGCGTCATCGGTGACGGCGGAAATCGAGGCGGCGCTGGAGAAGGTGGCCAGCCTCGACCAGGACCGCATCCTGCGCCGCTTCCTCAACCTGGTGCAGGCGACAGTGCGCACCAATTTCTACCAGGCCGGTCCGGGCGGCGAGCCGAAGCCCGTCATCGCCTTCAAGTTCCGCAGCGCGCAGGTGAGCGATTTGCCGGCGCCGCGCCCGTGGGCCGAAATCTTCGTCTACAGCCCCAAGGTCGAAGGCGTGCACCTGCGCGGCGGGAAGGTGGCCCGCGGCGGCCTGCGCTGGTCGGACCGGCGCGAGGACTTCCGCACCGAAATTCTCGGCCTGCTGAAGGCGCAGATGGTGAAGAACGCGGTCATCGTGCCGGTGGGCGCCAAGGGCGGGTTCATCCCCAAGCGCCCGCCCGCCGACGGCAACCGCGAAGCAGTGCTGGCGGATGGCATCGCCTGCTACAAGACCTTCGTGGGCACGCTGCTCGACCTCACCGACAACCTGGCGGGCGGGCGGGTGGTGAAGCCGGCGGGCGTCGTCTGCCACGACGACGACGATCCCTATCTGGTGGTCGCCGCCGACAAGGGCACCGCCACCTTCTCCGACATCGCCAACGGGCTGGCGCGCGAACGCGGGTTCTGGCTCGACGACGCCTTCGCTTCCGGCGGCTCCAGCGGCTACGACCACAAGAAAATGGCGATCACCGCGCGCGGCGCCTGGGAGCTGGTCAAGCGCCACTTCCGCGAACTCGGCCGCGACATCCAGGGCGCGGACTTCACCGTCGTCGGCGTCGGCGACATGTCGGGCGACGTGTTCGGCAACGGCATGCTGCTCTCGCCGCACATTCGCCTGTTGGGCGCCTTCGACCATCGCCACGTCTTCCTCGATCCCGATCCCGACCCGGCGCAAAGCCTCCGCGAACGCCAGCGGCTGTTCGCGCTGCCGCGCTCGTCCTGGGCCGACTACGACCCCAAGTCGATCTCGAAAGGCGGCGGCGTCTTCGAGCGCAAGGCGAAATCGGTTAAGCTCGGCGCCGCCGCCAAGGCCTGTTTCGGCATCGCGACCGATTCGCCGACGCCGGCGGAACTGATCCGCGCCATGCTGCGCGCCGACGTGGATCTGCTGTGGTTCGGCGGCATCGGCACCTTCGTCAAGTCGAGCGAGGAAAGCCACGCCGATGTCGGCGACCGCGCCGGCGATTCGCTGCGCGTCGATGGCAATGAACTGCGCGCCAAGGTGGTGGGCGAAGGCGGCAATCTCGGCTTCACCCAGCGCGGACGCATCGAATATGCGCGCCATGGCGGGCGCCTGAACACCGACGCCGTGGACAATTCCGCCGGAGTCGACTGCTCGGATCACGAAGTCAACATCAAGATCCTGCTCGGCGCGGCGGTGGCCGACGGACACATGACGGCGCCCGCCCGCGATAAGCTCCTGGTGGAAATGACCGAGGAAGTGGCGGCGCTGGTGCTGCGGGACAACTATCTGCAAGGCCAGGCGATCGGCATGGCGGTGGCCGAAGGGCCCGAGGCGCTGGAGCGCCACGCGCGGCAAATCCGCGCGCTCGAGCGCGGCGGGCGGCTCGACCGCGGGATCGAATGCCTGCCCGACGAGGAGGCGCTGGCCGAGCGGCGGGTGCGGAAGCTTGGCCTGACGCGGCCGGAACTCGCGGTGCTCATGGCCTACGCCAAGACGGCGATCAACAGCGACCTGCTCGCCAGCGATGTGCCGGACGATCCCTATTTCGCCGCCGACCTGGTGCGCTATTTTCCGCGCCCGCTGCGCCAAGAACTGGGCGACGCCATACACCGCCACCGCCTGCGGCGCGAGATCGTCGCCACCGGCCTCGCCAACAGCATCGTCAACCGGCTGGGCATCGGCGTCGCCGCCGAAATCCAGGAAGAGACCCAGGCCGATGTCGCGGCGCTGGCGCGCGCCATCACGGTGGCGCGCGAGGCGTTCGACTTGCGGACGCTGTGGTCGGGCATCGAGGCGCTCGACAATAAGGTGACGGCGGCGATGCAGTTCCGCGCGCTGCGCACGGCGCGCGACCTGCACCGGCGGGCGGCGATCTGGCTGCTCCGTCACCGCCCGCGGGCCACCGACGTCAAGGCGATGATCGAGGAATTCGCCCCCGGCGTGGCGACGCTGTGGGGGGAACTGGCGCGGGTGCTGCCCGAACGCGAGACGCGGGCATGGAAGGCGCGGCAGGCCGAGCTCGAGGCGGAAAATCTGCCCCCGCCGCTGGCGATGCGCATCGCGGCGCAGCCGGTGCTGGTGTCGGCCTTCGACGTGGTGGCGGCGGCGCGCAAGGCGGGTCAGCCGGTGGCGGCGGTGGCGCAAGTCTATTTCGGTTTCGGCCATCGGCTCGGAATCGACTGGCTGCGCGAAGGGGCGGCGGCGATTTCCGCCAGCGGCCATTGGGAACGCCAGGCTCTGGCGGCGGTGGTGGAAGACCTCTATGCCCGCCAGCAGGACTTGACGGCGGCGGCGCTGGCGGCGGCGAACGGCGCCGCCGACCCGGTGGAGAACTGGGTCCGGTCGCGCCGTGGGGCGGTTGAGCGCATCGACCGGTTGCTGGAGGAATTCCGCCATCAGGGGGCGCTCGACCTCGCTCGCCTGGCCCTGGCAGAGCGCGGCATCGCCGCGGCCGCCGAAGCGCCATGAGGGCGGAGCGCGGCATCGCCGCCGCCGAAGCCGCGTGACGGCGCCAACGGCGTCAAGGCTGGCGCGCTTCAGTTGGGCGATGTTCGACTGGGCGAACCAGCCCTTCTTCACCGTCGTCACCACCTTCATTTTCGCCCCCTATTTCGCCACCGTGGTGGCGGGGGACGCGGTGCGCGGCCAGGCGCTGTGGGGATATGCCCAGGGCGCCGCCGGCCTGGCGGTGGCGGCGCTCAGTCCGCTGCTCGGCGCCATCGCCGATGCGGCCGGGCGGCACAAGCCGTGGATTCTGTTTTTTCAGGTCCTCGCCGTTCTGGGGTGCCTCGGCTTGTGGTGGGCGGAACCCGGACGGCCGGATCTCATTCTCTGGGTGCTCGCGGCGGTGGTGATCGCCACGGTGGGGGCGGAATTCTCCATCGTCTTCAACAACGCACTTCTGCCGCATCTGGCGCCGCCAGAGCACATGGGGCGGCTTTCCGGCTTCGGCTGGGGCATGGGCTATGTGGGCGGGCTGATAGCGCTGTTCGCCGTGCTGGCGATCAGCCGCCCTGAACTTCTAGGATTCACGCCGCCGCCGGGGGAAGCGCTGTTCGGCCTTGCGCGCGCGAGCTATCAGGCGGAACGCCTGGTGGGACCGGCCTCGGCGCTGTGGCTCGCGGTCTTCGTGCTGCCCATGTTCCTGTTCACCCCGGACGCGCCGCGCCGGCCCATGTCCAGTCTGCGGGCCGCGGCGCAGGGCGCGGCGACGCTCATGGCGACGCTCAGGCGGCTGGCGCACTTCCGCAATCCGGCGCTCTTTCTGCTCGCCTTCATGACCTACAACAACGGCCTCGCCGCCGTTATCGCCTTTGGCGGCATCTACGCCGCCGGCATTTTCGGCTGGGGGACGACGGAACTGGGAATCTTCGGCATAATTCTCACCGTCTTCGCCGCCGCCGGCGC
>CAZIVY010000532.1:0-10429 GCA_964542505.1 uncultured Rhodospirillaceae bacterium | reverse complement strand
CCGGCAAGCGGGCGCGATCCACGAATAGCCTGGTGCCGCGCAACGCCTCGGCGCGGTGGCGGTCGTCCACGCCCGCCATGCCGGCGACCACGCCGCCAGGCACCGGACGGGCGCGCGTCACGCGGTAGCGCCGGCCCTGGCCGTCGGCCAATTCGCCATAGGCGGCGATGGCCGCCGGATTCTCGGTAAAGGTGCGCACCTTCACGTCGCCCCGGAGGCCGTGGGCGGCGAGAATGACGCCGACACAGACCATGCCCTCGGGGGCGGCGGCCGCGCCGCCATGAGGAGCGGCGCCGTTCACGTGGACGCGGCCGGAGCCGCCGGGGCCGCCGGAGCCGCCGGAAGCTCGACGCCCTTGGCGCGCGCTTCGGCCTTGGCCTTCGGCTTGGCTTTTTGCGGGTTGTTGCCGTGCTGCCATTGCACCAGTCCTTCGCGGGAGAAAAAGCGCGCGCAGCGGTCGCTGGGCGTCGCCCCCTTGCTCAGCCAGTGCTTCACCCGCTCGGCGTCGAACTTCACCCGCTTGCTCTCGTCGGTGAGCATGGGGTCGTAGCTGCCGATCTTCTCGATGAAGCGCCCATCGCGGGGGCTGCGCGATTCGGCGACGACGATGCGGTAATAGGGGCGCTTTTTCGCCCCGGCGCGCGACATACGAATTTTAAGCGACATTGCCTCTCCTTCGTTTAAGGGGAACGCGGTTACTTGAAATCGGGACGCATGCCGGTCATCCCCGGCAGGCCGGCGCGCATGAAGCCCTTCTGGCCGAGTTTCTTCATCCGCTTCATCATGTCGGCCGCCTGTTGGTGCTGCTTCAGGAGCTTGTTGATCTCGGGCACCGAGGCGCCGGCGCCGGCGGCGATGCGGCGCTTGCGCGAGGCCTGGATGATCTTCGGCAGGCGCCGTTCCTTCCTGGTCATCGACTGGATGATAGCTTCCTGGCGGCGGAGCATGTTCTCGTCGATCTTCGCCGACGCCAATTGCTTCTGCATCGCGCCGACGCCGGGCAACAGGGCCATCATCCCCGACAGGCCGCCCATCTGGCGCATGCGGCGCAACTGATCGGCCATGTCGTTCAAGTCGAACTCGCCCTTTTCCAGGCGCGCGGCGATACGCTCCGCCTCGTCGCGCTCGATGCCCGCCGCCGCCTTTTCCACCAGACTGACGACGTCGCCCATGCCGAGGATGCGGGAGGCAATTCGCGACGGATGAAAGGGCTCCAGCGCGTCGAGCTTTTCGCCCACGCCCATGAACTTGATCGGCTGGCCGGTGACCGCGCGCATGGAAAGCGCCGCCCCGCCCCGCCCGTCGCCATCGACGCGGGTAAGCACGATGCCGGTGACGCCGACGCGGCGATGGAACGCTTCCGCGATCTTGACCGCGTCCTGACCGGTCATGGCGTCGGCCACCAGCAGCGTTTCGTGCGGGCGCACGGCGTCGCGCACCGCCGCCGCCTCGGCCATCATCGCCTCGTCAACGTGGAGGCGTCCGGCGGCATCCAGCAGCACCACGTCGTAGCCGCCGAAGCGTCCGGCTTCCATGGCCCGGCGGGCGATGCCCACGGGCAATTCGCCGACCACCACCGGCAGCGTCGCCACCCCGGCCTGTTCGCCCAGCACGCGCAACTGTTCCTGCGCCGCCGGCCGCGCCACGTCGAGGGACGCCAGAAGAACCTTTTTCTTGTCGCGGGTTTTCAGCCTGAGCGCGATCTTGGCGGCGGTGGTGGTCTTGCCCGAGCCTTGCAGCCCGAGGAGGAGCACCGGCACCGGCGTCGTCGCGTCGAGGTTCAGTTCCGTGTCGCCCGCGCCGCCCAAGACCTCGACCAGCGCGTCGTGCACCAGCTTGACCACCATCTGGCCGGGGGTGACCGAGCGCAGCACTTCCTCGCCCGCGGCCTTGGCGCGCACCTGGTCGAGAAAGCCTTTCACCACCGGCAGCGCCACGTCGGCCTCGAGCAGCGCCACGCGCACCTCGGCCAGCGCCGCGTCCACGTCCGCCGGCGACAGCGTGCCCCGGCCGCGCAAGCGGTCGAAGATCTGCCCCAATTTCCCGCTCAGCGAGTCGAACATGGCGCCAAACACAATTAGCGCCAGCGCGCGATCATCGCGGGCTGGCGGCGGCCCTTGGGCCGTAGCTACGCGGCAACATGCCGGAGCAGGGCAATAAAGCCACAAGGCGGCGGCATAAGTCAATTCGGGGCGCTGGGCCAATTTGGCGGCCTCCCCCTTCGACACACAGATCGCGAAGCGATCTGTACAGGGTGAGGCCCCAACCAAAGACCCTCAAGCTGTCGAGACGCCGAAGGCGGCGAGGGTCGAAGCGTGAGGACTAACTGACCCACTACCCAATTCGGCGGCGGCGGGCTTGGATGCCGATTGTCGCTTGGCCAGCGCGCGGCTAACATCGGAAGTTCCTGTTTTTCCAAATCCTGGGGTTGCATCGACGGCGACCCCAAGGGATCGAGGGCCAAATTCCCATGTCCAAACCCGCCGTCACGCCCCGCCAAAAAGCCGTGGCCGCGCCCGACCCGCTGGTGGCGTTGATCGAGCAAAAATCGCTGTTGCGCGGGGCGAAGTTCAACCTGGCCGCGGGGGGGGCCACGACCTTCTATTTCGACATGAAGCGCAGCATGCTGGACGCCGAGGGCGCGCGCCTGATCGCCGAACGCCTGCTGGCGGCGCTGAAGGGCGACAAAGCCCAGTTCGTTGGCGGCATGGAGCTGGGCGCGGTGCCGCTGATCGCCACCGTGGTGCAGGGCAGCGCGGGGACAACGCGCCCGCTTTCCGGGTTCATCGTCCGCAAGGCAACCAAGGACCACGGCACCCAGCGCAAGATCGAGGGCCTGGCCGACGAAAACGCGTTGCGGGGCCGCAACGCGGTGCTGCTCGAGGACGTGACCACGACGGGCAAATCGGTGATGCAGGCGGTGGAAGCGGTGCGCGCCGCAGGCGGCCGGGTGACCAAGGTGGTGACGGTGGTGGACCGCCTCGAGGGCGCCAAGGCCAATCTGGCGGCGGAGGGGATCGAGCTGGTGGCGCTGTGCACCGCCGACAACTTCAAGCGCTGAGAGTGGACGAGCGCCGCAGCCCGGCCCTATAACCCCAATATGAGCAAGAGTAATCCAGGCCCGCGCTTCGTCAAGATGCACGGGCTGGGCAATGACTTCGTGGTCCTGGACGAGCGCCGCTTCCGCCTGGGCCTGAACGCCGACCGCGCGCGCGCCATCGCCGACCGCAAGCGCGGCGTCGGCTGCGATCAGATCATCGCCATCGAGGCGTCGGAGCGCGCCGACGCCTTCATGCGCATCCGCAACGCCGACGGCGGCGAGGTGGAGGCGTGCGGCAACGGCGCCCGCTGCGTGGCGGCGCTGCTGTTGCGCGAGGGCGGCAAGGCGGAAGTCAGCATCGACACCAATGCCGGCATCGTCCGCGCGTGGCGGACGGCGGACGGCAACATCAGCGTCGACATGGGCGAGCCGCGCTTCGACTGGCGCGACATTCCGCTGGCCCGCGCCGCCGACACGCTGCATGTCGACTGCCGGATAGGTCCCCTCGCCGACGGGGTGGCGGTCAATGTGGGCAACCCGCACATCGTCTTCTTCGTCCCCGACGCCGAGGCGATCGACGTCGAAAAGCTTGGCCCGCGCATGGAGCACGACCCGCTGTTCCCGGAGCGGGTCAATGTCGAGGTGGCGCAAATCCTGGCGCGCGACCGCATCCGCATGCGGGTATGGGAGCGCGGCGTCGGGATCACGCTCGCCTGCGGCACCGGCGCTTGCGCCACCCTGGCGGCGGCGGTGCGGCGCGGCCTGACGGACCGGCGCGCGCGCGTGGTTCTCGACGGGGGCGAACTGCTGATCGAATGGACCGCCGACAACCGGCTGACGATGACCGGGCCGGCGGCGGAAAGCTTTTCGGGCACGCTGTCGCCCGACCTTGCGCGTGCGCCCCTCGCCGCCATCGGTTCCGCGACATGAGCACGGTCGACGTGGTCACCTTCGGCTGCCGCCTCAACGCCTATGAGTCCGAGGTCATGCGCCGCCATGCCGAGGCTGGCGCGGCTGAACAGGAGGGGTCGCCGGAGGCGACGAGCGACACCATCATCGTCAATACCTGCGCGGTGACGGCGGAAGCGGAGCGCCAGGCGCGCCAGGCGATCCGGCGGCTGCGCCGCGAGCGGCCCTGGGCCCGCATCGTCGTCACCGGCTGCGGGGCGCAGATCGACCCCGCCGCCTACGCCGCCATGCCGGAAGTCGACCGGGTGGTGGGCAATGCGGAAAAAATGCGGGCCGAGACTTGGATCGCCCGAGCGGGGGTTGCGCCCGCTCATGGCGAGCGGGTGGCCGTCGGCGACATCATGGCGGCGCGCGATTTGGCCCCGCGTCCGGTGGTGGGCATGGCGGGGCGCGCCCGCGCGTTCCTGGAAATCCAGCAGGGCTGCGATCATCGCTGCACCTTTTGCATCATCCCCTTGGGGCGCGGCCCGAGCCGTTCCCTGCCGCCGGAGGCGATATATGCCCAGGCGCGCGAACTGGTGGCGGCGGGCCACCGCGAGATCGTGCTGACCGGAGTCGATCTCACCGCCTATGGCCAGGAACTGCCCGGGCGGCCGACGCTGGGGCAGGCGGTGCGCGGCCTCTTGGCGGCGACGCCGGAATTGCCGCGCCTGCGGCTTTCCTCGCTCGACCCGGTGGAGGTGGACGAGGAATTGGTGCGCGCCATTGCCGAGGAACCGCGCTTGATGCCGCATCTGCATTTGAGCCTGCAATCGGGCGATGACCTGATCCTGAAGCGCATGCTGCGGCGCCACAATCGCGCCCAAGCGGTGGCGCTTTGCGCGCGGCTTCGCGGCTTGCGGCCGGACCTGGTTTTCGGCGCCGACATGATCGCCGGCTTCCCCACGGAGTCGGACGCGGCGTTCGCCAACAGCCTGAAACTGATCGAGGACTGCGGGCTGACCTGGCTGCACGTATTCCCCTATTCGGCGCGGGCGCGCACGCCGGCGGCGCGCATGCCGCAAGTGAAGCTGGATGTCCGCCGGGAACGGGCGGCGCGGTTGCGCGCGGCGGGCGAGCGCGCGGCCGCGGAGTGGCTGCGGGGCCGAGTGGGAAGCGCGGCCGAGGTCCTGGTGGAAAACGCCACCAGCGGGCGGGATTCCTATTACGCGCCGGTGGACCTCGACCGCGAATGCCCGCCGGGCACGGTGGTCGCCGCCCGCATCATGACCGCGGGCAAGGGGCGGCTTGGCGCCCGGGTCGGGACGTGAACGAAGTTGCGGGGCCCGAAGCCGCCGGCTGGTTCGGGCGACTGAAGGCAGGGCTGCGCCGCTCGGCGGCGGCGCTGAGCGACGGGGTCACGGCGCTGGTCGCCAAGCGGCGGCTGGACGAGGCGGCGCTGACGGAGCTCGAGGAACTGTTGATCGCCGCCGATCTGGGCCCGGCCATGGCGGCGCGCATCGTGGGTGAAATCTCCTCGGCCCGATTCGGCAAGGAGGTCAGCGCGGACGAGATCAGGGCCGCCTTGGCGGAATCCATCGCCGCGATCCTGGCCCCGGTGGAACACGCCTTCGACGCCAGCGTTGCGCCCGGGGCCAAGGGGCCGCACGTGGCCTTGATCGTCGGCGCCAATGGCAGCGGCAAGACCACCACCATCGGCAAACTCGCCGCCCGCTTCAGCGGCCAGGGAAAAAAGGTGGTACTGGCGGCGGGCGATACGTTTCGCGCGGCGGCCATAGACCAGCTCAAGATCTGGGGCGAACGCGCCGGCTGCCCGGTGATCGCGCGCGGCGTCGGGGCCGATTCGGCGGGCGTCGCGTTCGACGCGCTGAAGGAGGCGCAGGCCCAAGGCGCGGACATGCTGCTGATCGATACCGCCGGGCGGCTGCACAACAAGGCGCATCTGATGGCCGAACTCGGCAAGGTGACGCGGGTGCTGAAAAAACTCGACCCGCGGGCCCCCCATTCGACATTGCTGGTTCTCGACGCCACCACCGGCCAGAACGCCCTCGCCCAGGTGCGCGCTTTCCGCGCAATGGCGGAGGTCAGCGGGCTGATCATGACCAAGCTTGACGGGACGGCCAGGGGGGGCGTGCTGGTGGCATTGGCGGCGGCGGAGCAGGTGCCGGTCCATTTCGTCGGCGTTGGGGAGAAAATCGAGGATTTACAGACTTTTAGCGCCACGGCGTTCGCCCGCGCCTTGACCGGGTCAAGCTAGTTCTTCAAGCAAAATTAAGGGCAACAGAAGGAAACTAGGGCGACGCCCGGCGAGGCGCGGCTACCCATCCGCGCCGGGGCGATTCGAGGAGACGACGCCCATGCTGAATATCGCCGCGCTTTCGGTCGACGACGTCGCCCGCCTCATTGCCGACCCCACGCCCGCCACCCGCGCTGCTACCGCCGCGAAAGTGGCGAAGGTTTACGCCGGCCCAAGCTTGAGCGAAAAGGAACGGGCGGTCGCGCATGAAGTCGTTACCCTCCTGATGCGCGACGCCGAGACGGTGGTGCGCCGCACGCTGGCGGAAAATCTCAAGGACAACCCGGACCTGCCCCATGACATGGCGCGCCGCCTGGCCAGCGACGTGGCGGAAGTGGCGGCCCCGATCCTGGAATCGAGCGACGTGCTGACCGAAGCGGACCTTATCGAGTTCGTGGCGTCGCAATCCCACGCCCATCGGCTGGCGGTGGCCAAGCGCGGCGCGGTGTCGGAGAAGGTCAGCGAAGCCCTGGTGGAGCGCGGCAATGAAGGTGTCGTCGCGACGCTGATGGAAAACCCGGGCTCGGCGATCAACGAGCGGACGTTCAATCGCGCCGTCGATCGATTCGCCAAGAGCGAGATGGTGCACGGCGCCATGGTGGGGCGCGACAAGTTGCCGAGCGCGGTCGCCGAACGCCTGGTGGCGGTGGTGTCGGAAAAGCTGCGCGAGCAATTGATGGTGCGCCACGACCTGCCCCCCGATGTCGCCTCGGATCTGGTCCTGCAGGCGCGGGAGCGCGCGCTTCTCAGCCTGCTGGCGGACGGCAGCGTTAGCCGCGACATCGACAGCCTGGTGGGAGAGCTGGAGCGCAACGGGCGGTTGACGCCGACCCTGGTGCTGCGCGCCCTGACCACCGGCGACATGGACTTTTTCGAGACCGCCTTGGCGCGGCTCGCGCAAGTGCCGGTGCAAAACGCCCATCACCTGATCCATGACCGCGGCAAACGCGGCCTGGAGGCCATTTACGGAAAATGCGGCTTGCCGCCCAAACTGTTGCCCCTGGTAAGGGCGGCGGTGGACGTCGCGGCGGAGACGCATTACGACGGCGGCCCGGCCGACCGGGCACGCTATGTGGAGCGCATGCTGGAACGCGTGCTCACCCAGTTCGAGGGCAATGTCGACGTCGAGGACCTGGACTGGATGATCGCCCGGCTGGTGCGGGCCCAAGCCGACGCGGCCTAGCCGACGCGGCCTAATAGTCCCCCGTCTCCCCCTCGGGGTTGCGGCGGGGCGCGAAAACCGGCAGCTCGGCGACTTCGCGGTAGTGGCCCAGCGCCCAGCGCACGCTGGGAAACGCCAGCTCGTTCCAAGGCACGGCGTCCCACTCGAACAACCCCACCTCCGCCGACTCCTCGCCCGCCGTCACGTCCGGCGACAAAAGGCGGGCCTTGTAAATCAACTGTATCTGGCTGATGCGCGGAATGCTGTAGACCGCGAGCAAGGCCAAAAGCTCGATCCGGGCGAGCGCTTCCTCGTGCGCTTCGCGAAGCGCGCCCGCCTCGGCGCTTTCGGATTCCTCCAGATATCCCGCCGGCAGAGTCCAAAACCCGCGGCGCGGCTCGATCGCCCGGCGGCAAAGAAGAATGCGATTCTCCCAGGCGCAGACCGAGCCGACGACGATCTTGGGGTTGGCGTAGTGAATCCAGCCGCAGTCGGCGCACACCAGGCGCGGGCGCGTGTCGCCTTCGGGAACCATGGGCCGGAAGGGGTGGCCCGGCTGCGGGTTGGGCATGCAGCCAATCTGAACTGGTCCTTGGGGCCTGTCCAGAACCCCGCCCGGACAGGAATCAGACGCGAATATCGAGATGGCGGCCCAAGGGGGACGAGCGGGCCGATGCGCGCGAACCCGACGGCGGCGCGCTTTCTTGCGCGGTTGCCGCGACGGCGCCCGCGGGCGTCTTGACCTTGGCGGCGGACGCGGGCGGAACCGAAGAAGCCGCTTTCGCCGGCCCTTGCGAAAGGGCGGTGATCAGATTGGGACTAAGCGAGATTTGCATGGAAACCGAGGTGGCGGAACCGACGAACGCCACCTTCGCAGGGAGCGGTTTAATTTCGCTTTAACGGACGTCGTTAATCGGCGCTTGACCCTGTGGCCTTGGTCGCCCCCGGTCGATGCGCCACGGTTCATGCGAGATGTGCCGTTAGCCCAGCCATGGAATGTGGTATAAATGCTTGTCCTGACCAGCCGAGTTTGGGGCGGACGCGCTGGCAAGAGCGAAAGGCGAGGCGTGGCTTGTCCAGGCGCGGGAGGGATTGACGAGTGAAGATACCGCGATGGGCAAAAGGCGCCGTCGTCGGGGTCGTTACCGGCCTGACCGGGGTGGCGCTGGTTCTGACGCCGATCGGCGCCGATTTCGAGCGGAACTTCGGCCTTAGCTGGCTGTTCAAGATCAGGGGCCCGATCGAACCGCCGCCGGACGTGGCCGTCGTCGCCATCAACGCCGCCACCGCGAGGCAAATGCAACTGCCGCCGCTCCCCCGGGACTGGCCGCGTTCCATCCATGGCCGGCTGACCGAGGCGCTGATGCAGCATGGGGCTTCCGTCATCGTCTTCGACTTGGACCTCCAGCGGCCGCGGGCGCCCGAGCACGATCTCGACTTTGCCGCCGCCGTCGCCAAGTCGGAGCGGGTCGTCTTCTCGGCACGGTTGAGCGGGATGCGCCAACCGGTCCTCGATGGCGCCGGCCGGCAGGTCGGGTCGGTCTGGGTGGAGCAGTTGCAGCCGCCAATCCCGTCCATGGTCGATGCCGCGAAGGGGATGGCCCCGTTCCCGCTGCCGAAGGTTCAGGTTGACGTATTCGACTTTTGGGCCTTCAAGCCCAGCCTGGCCGACTCGCCGACGATGCCGGCGGTAGCGCTGCAGGTGCTGGCCCTCGGGTCATATGAGAAGTGGATCGGCTTGTTGGGACGTATCGGCGCGCAAGGAGTCGATAAGTTGCCGCGAATCGACGTCGGCGACGTGCGCGCCACCGCCGTCAACGACCTGATGCGGGCGTTTCGCGGCATGTTCAGGGACGACACCGACCTGTTGCAACGGGCAAGCGCGGCCGTCGGCGGCGGCGGGGATGCGCTGGCGCCGCGCGAGCGCCAGCTCTTGCGCGCGCTGACCGGCCTCTACTCCGGCAACGACAGCCGCTACCTGAACTTTTACGGACCGCCGGGAACCATCCCGACGATCCCCTACCACGTCCTGATCAACGGCCCCAATCGGGGCGCCGGCGAGCGCGTGCCCGACCTCGCCGGCAAGGCCGTGTTCGTCGGCTACTCCGACCTCTTCGACCCGGAACAGCCCGACCGTTTCTACACCGTGTTCACGCGCAGCGACGGCGTTGACTTGAGCGGCGTCGAAATCGCGGCCTCCGCGTTCGCTAATCTGCTTACCGACCGCAGCATCCGCCCGGCGGAGTGGACGACGAGCGCCAGCATCCTCATGACCTACGGCGCCATCGCCGGCGCGGGGACGTATCTCTTGATGGCGATCGTCGTCGTCCCCTTGCTCCTGGTGCTGACCGCCGGCTATGCCATCGCCGCCCAGTTCGCCTTCAATAGCGCCGATTTGTGGCTGCCATTGGCGACACCCGTTCTCGTGCAGATGCCGATGGCGATGTTCATCGGACTCCTCGGCCAATACATGCTCGAGCGCCGGCGCAAGCTGCGTGTCAGCAAGGCCATGGCCTACTATGTGCCGGAGTCGGTGGCGCGCGAACTGAGCGAAAAAGAGATCGATCCGTCCTCGCTCAACAAGGTCGTGCACGGCATTTGCCTGGCCACCGACATGTCGGGGTTCACCACGCTCTCGGAAAAGATGCCGCCCAAGCAACTGGCGTCCTTCATGAACGACTATTTCGACAAGGTGGCGGAGGCCCTCAAGCATCACCAGGTGGACGTGACCGAGTTCCACGCCGACACGATCATGTGCGCGTGGGTTGGCGAGGAATCCAATACCAAGATCCGCCAGAAGGCATTGCTTGCCGCCCTCGAGGTCGTCGAGACCGTGCGCGAATTCAGCCGGCGCCAGGGCGGGCTCCCCCTCTATCCCCGGGTCGGCCTCGATCGGGGATTTTTCTATCTCGGCCATACCGGCGGCGGCGGCCACTTCGCCTACAGCATACTCGGCGACTGCGCCAACACCGCATCCCGCCTGGAGGGCCTGAACAAGCATCTCGGATGCCACCTCCTCGCG
>CAZIVY010000531.1:0-2208 GCA_964542505.1 uncultured Rhodospirillaceae bacterium | reverse complement strand
CCGCCGGCGGCGGCGCCATCGAGGTCTTCACCACCCGTCACGACACTTTGTTTGGCGCCAGCTTCATCGCCATCGCCGCCGACCATCCCCTGGCGCGGTCGGTTGCCGAGCGCGATGGCGCCGCCGCCGCCTTCATCGCCGGGTGCCAGCAGATCGGCACCAGCCTGGCCGAGCTCGAAAAAGCCGAAAAGAAGGGCTACGCCACCGGCCTTAGCGTGCGCCACCCCTTTCTTCCCTCGAGCACGCTGCCGGTCTACATCGCCAATTTCGTCCTCATGGAATACGGCACCGGCGCCATTTTCGGCTGCCCGGCGCACGACCAGCGCGACCTCGACTTCGCGCGCAAATACGGCCTCCCCGTGCGCGTGGTGGTGAAGCCGCGCGGCGCCGCTGATTTTTCTGTCGCCGACGTGGCGTTCCTCGACGATGGCCCCGACGCCGTGCTGACCGGTTCCGCCTTCCTCGACGGCGAAACCGTTTCGGTTGCGAAACAAAAGGCGCGCGAGAGGCTTGAGGCGGACGGGACAGGCCGTGGCGTGGTCAGCTGGCGGTTGCGCGATTGGGGCGTTTCGCGCCAGCGCTATTGGGGCTGCCCGATCCCTGTCGTCCATTGCCGGGACTGCGGTATCGTTCCGGTACCGGAACATGATCTGCCGGTGCGGCTGCCCGACGACGTCAGTTTCGACCAGCCGGGAAATCCGCTCGACCGCCACCCGACCTGGCGGCACGTGGCCTGCCCCGCCTGCGGGCAACCGGCCAGGCGCGAAACCGACACCTGCGACACCTTTGTCGATTCGGCGTGGTACTTCGCCCGCTTCTGCTCGCCCCGCGCCGAGACGCCCATGACCCGCGCCGCCGTCGATTACTGGTTGCCGGTGGACCAGTATGTGGGCGGCATCGAACACGCCATCCTGCACCTCCTTTATGCGCGCTTCTTCACCCGCGCTCTCGAGCGCTGCGGGTATGTGAACGCGAGCGAGCCCTTCGCGGGCTTGTTCACCCAGGGCATGGTGTGTCACGAAACCTACAAGGACGAGGCCGGCAAATGGCTCTACCCCGAAAGCATAATCAAGCTTGCCGACGGGACCGCGGTGCATGCCGAAACCAAGGCGCCGGTCGCCATCGGCCGCTCGGAATCGATGAGCAAGTCGAAACGCAACGTCGTCGATCCCGGCGCCATCATCGACGCCTTCGGCGCCGACACCGCCCGTTGGTTCATGCTTTCCGATTCTCCGCCCGAGCGCGACATGGAATGGACCTCATCGGGCGTCGAGGGCGCCTGGCGCTTCACCCAGCGGCTGTGGCGCCTGCTTCAGGATGCGTTGCCGCGCCTTGGCCCCCACGACGGCGCCGCGCCGGCGGCGTTGAGCGAGGGTGCGCTCCGTCTTCGCCAGGCAACCCACAGGACCATCGCCGGCGTCACCCACGACATCGAGAACTTTCACTTCAACCGCGCGGTGGCCCGCGTTTACGAGCTCGCCAACACCTTCGACAATGGCGGGATCGTTCCCGGCGACGCGGGCGCGGCCTTCGCCGGGCGCGAGTGCCTGGAAGTCCTGGCGCGCCTGATCGGCCCGATGATGCCGCATCTGGCCGAGGAGATGTGGCTGGCCTTGGGACATGAGCGGTTGTTGACCGAGACCCCGTGGCCGGCCGCCGATCCCGAATTGGTGCGCGAGGATACCGTGACCATCGCCGTGCAGGTGGCGGGCAAACTGCGCGCGACGCTGGAGTTTCGCCGCGACACCGACGAAGCGGCGCTCCGGGCGGCGGCGCTCGCCAACGACAATGTGCGGCGCGCCATCGCCGGCCGCGTGGTGCGGAAAGTAGTGGTCGTTCCCAATCGGGTGGTCAATGTCGTGGTCTAGAAGCCTTGCGGCGGCGCTGATCGCCACGCAGATTCTTGGCGCTTGCGGTTTCTCGCCCTTGTACCGGCGCGATCGTGAATCGGGTTCGGCCATGCAATTGGCCGCCGTCGAAATTCCCGTGGTCGGCGATCGCTTGAGCCAACTCGTTCGCAACAACCTTCTCGATCTGGTATCGCCGGAAGGCAAGCCATCGCGGCCCCTCTATCGCCTGTCGTTCGAGGCGACGGAAAGCCAGGGCGGCGTTCTGCTTACCCGCGGCGATGTCATCACCCGCTACAACATGACGGTCAGCGTCAGCTACCGGCTGGTCGAGGCGCAAAGCGGCAAGGAGTTGTTGACC
>CAZIVY010000530.1:0-2171 GCA_964542505.1 uncultured Rhodospirillaceae bacterium | reverse complement strand
GGCCGCGATAGAGCACCTCGCCGCCCAGGACTTCGTAGCCTTCGCGGCCGGCGAGCACATGAGCGAGCGTGCTCTTCCCCGAACCGTTCGGCCCCATGATGGCGTGCACCTCGCCCGCCGCGACCGACAGCGTCACGCCGCGCAAGATTTCGCGGCCCTCCACCGCCACCCGCAATCCCTTTATTTCCAGCATTGTTCCGCTTTCCCGGCTTGCGCGCCGCGTCAACCGACGCTGCCTTCCAAACTGACGCCGAGAAGCTTTTGCGCCTCGACGGCGAATTCCATCGGCAGCTTTTGCAGCACTTCCTTGCAGAAGCCGTTGACGATGGTGTTGACCGCGTCCTCCGCCGACAAGCCACGCGCGCGGCAATAGAACAACTGGTCGTCGCTGATGCGCGACGTGGTGGCCTCGTGCTCGACGCGGGCGCTGCGGTTCTTCACCTCGATATAGGGCACGGTGTGGGCGCCGCACGTGTCGCCGATAAGCAGCGAATCGCACTGCGAGTAATTGCGGGCATTGGCGGCGCGCGCCTGCATGCGCACCAGGCCGCGATAAGTGTTCTGCCCGCGCCCGGCGGAAATGCCCTTGGAAATGATGGTCGATCGGGTGTTCTTCCCCAGATGGATCATCTTGGTGCCGGTGTCGGCTTGCTGGAAGTTGTTGGTGACGGCGACGGAATAGAACTCGCCCACCGAATCCTCGCCCTGGAGCAGCACCGAGGGGTATTTCCAGGTGATGGCGGAGCCGGTTTCCACCTGGGTCCAGGAGATCTTCGACTTCCTGCCCCGGCAAGCGCCGCGCTTGGTGACGAAATTGTAGATGCCGCCGCGGCCTTCCTTGTCGCCGGGATACCAGTTCTGCACCGTGGCGTAACGGATCTCGGCGTCGTCCAGCGCCACCAGTTCGACCACCGCGGCGTGCAACTGGTTCTCGTCGCGCATGGGCGCCGTGCAGCCCTCGAGGTAGCTCACATAGGCGCCCTTGTCGACGATGATGAGGGTGCGCTCGAACTGGCCGGTCTTGGCCTCGTTGATGCGGAAATAGGTGGACAGCTCCATGGGACAACGCACACCGGCCGGCACATAGACGAAGGAGCCGTCGGTGAACACGGCGGAATTGAGGGTGGCGAAGAAATTGTCGGTGATCGGCACCACGCTGCCGAGGTATTTGCGCACCAGGTCGGAATGCTTTTGCACCGCCTCGGAAATGGGGCAGAAGATGATGCCTAGCTCGCCCAGCTTCTCCTTGAAGGTGGTGGCGACCGAAACCGAATCGAACACCGCATCGACGGCGACACCGGCCAGAATCCCGCGCTCCTTCAGCGGAATGCCGAGTTTTTCATAGGTGCGGAGCAGCTCGGGATCGACCTCGTCCAGGCTTTTGGGCCCGTCCTTCGCCTTGGGCGCGGCGTAATAGTGGATCGCCTGGTAGTCGATGGGCGGATGGGACACCTTCGCCCATGTCGGTTCGTGCGCGCCCATGGCGAGCCAGGCGCGGAAGGCCTTGAGGCGCCATTCGAGCAGCCAGGCGGGTTCGTTCTTCTTCGCCGAAATGAAGCGGACGGTGTCCTCGTTCAAGCCCACGGGCGCGAGGTCGGATTCGATGTCGGAAACGAAGCCGTATTTGTAGTCGCCGCCGGCGATGGAGCGGACCGCGGCGGCGGTTTCGGCGGCGGCGCTCATGGGGCGCTCCGCGCCGCCGGGGCGGGCAGCGCCATGCCGGCGTTGATGCGGGCGATGACGGCCGCCGGCGCCGCGATTTGGGCGAGCGAGATATCCTCCAGCGCGCGCCGGACCGCCGTGTTGATGCGCCCTAAACTGAAGCGCGAAGAACAGGCCTGCTCCACCTCGCATGAACTGGGGCCGACCTTGACGCAGTGGGTGATGGCAATGGGCCCATCGAGGGCGCTGACGATCTCGGCCACCGAAATGGCCCCCGCCGGGCGTGGCAGGATGTAGCCGCCCTTGGCGCCGCGCTGGGACACCAACAAGCCGTGGCGGGCCAAGGTGGCCATGATCTTGCTCACGGTGGGCGCCGGCAGCCCGGTGGCGGACGCCGTGTCGACGGCGTTGTGGAACTGACCGGGGTCGGCGGCCAATTGGGTCATGACGACGACGGCATAGTCGGCGAGGCGGCTGAATCGCATCATCGAGTCGCTACCATCTGGTTG
>CAZIVY010000529.1:0-1825 GCA_964542505.1 uncultured Rhodospirillaceae bacterium | reverse complement strand
GCGCACCATGACGTAAAGCAGCAGCACCAGTACGAAGACCGAAATACCGATGGCGACGACCAGCAGCAAATCATGGAAATCGTCGATGCGATCCATGCCGGTGGTGGCGCTCGCCTGCAGCCCGAGCTGCCACGGCACCGGCTGCGCCGCCCACCCCGGCGCACCGGCGCCGAGCGCGAGCAGGGCCGTCAGCCCGGCCATTGACGTTTTCAGCATCAACCTTGCACCTATCCTGCTTGATCTGTCACCGGCAATCGCCCGCGAACGATGGCCGGGGATGACCCTACGCCAAATTGGCGGGACCCTGACAGCCGGCGGGGCGTTGCGACGATTTGCCGCAAGATTCGAGCCCGCCGCGACGTCCCCACGGCGCCGTCCCCGCACCGGCCCGTCCATCGAACCGATCGAACCGATCGCGCGCGCGCCGAAATCGACTCTTCCAACGGCCGGATCGGGTTAGGAGGATCCCCCGGCGAAGAAATTGAGCCGCGTCAAGAAAGTGTAGTCGGCCTCGAAGTTCATCAGAGCCACGAACACCAGCACCAACAACGGCGGAACCGCAATCGCGTACAACAGGGCCAGCCGCTCCCACATCATGTGCATGAAGACGGCGACGATCAGCCCCGCCTTCATAATCATGAAGGTGAGGATGAGGGTCCAGCGCAGGTAGCCCTGAACGTGGAAAAAATCCACCAGGTACGATGCCGTGCTGAGCACGAATAGCCATGCCCAGATCTTGAAATAAACCCCAAGCGGGTGTTGTTGCCCCTCGATTGGCTTTGCCTTCGCCGGTTGATGCGCCGTGGCGTGTCCGTGTGCCATATTCCGATTTCACCAAAGATAGAAGAACGCGAAAATGAAAACCCACACCAGATCGACGAAGTGCCAATAAAGGCCCATGGTTTCGACGATCTCGTAGTTGCCTCTCCGGCTGGTGAAAAATCCCGGCCGTTCGTCGTCCAGGTATCCCTTCCAGACCATGCGGGCGACGATGATCAGGAAGATCACGCCGACCGATACGTGGAATCCGTGGAAGCCCGTGATCATGAAAAAGGTCGAGCCGAACTGAGCCGCGCCGAACGGGTTGCCCCAGGGGCGCACCCCTTCCATGATCAGCTTGGTCCATTCGAAGGCCTGCATGCCGACGAATGAAGCGCCGAAGGCCGCGGTCACCAGCAGGAGGATCGCCGTTTTCACCCGATCGCGCCGATAGCCGTAATTGACGGCGAGCACCATTGTCCCACTCGAGCTGATCAAAATGAAAGTCATGATGGCGATCAGGATGAGGGGAATATCCTGGCCCCCGATATGCAAGGAAAAGACCTGGCTGGCGTTGGGCCACGGGACGGTGGTGGAGATGCGCACCGTCATGTAGGAGAGCAGGAAGCAACTGAAGATGAAGGTGTCGCTGAGGAGGAAAATCCACATCATCGCCTTGCCCCAGGGGACGTTCTTGAACGCCCGCTGGTCCGAGGACCAATCGGCGACGATGCCTTCCATGCCTTGCGGTCGCGCGACCGATTCCGCCGAAGCCGAGCCTGCCATGTGCTTGTGCCCTTCTTACGTGAACAACATGAGGGTGAATAAGGCCAGCCAAACCGCCAGCAGAAAATGCCAGTAAACCGCGCACAACTCCACGCTCAGCCGGACTTCGCTCAACTCGAAATCGCCCCATGCCTTGGCGGCGGTCCTGCCCAACGCCACCAAGCCGCCGGACAGGTGCGCCCCGTGCAGACCGGTGATCAGGTAAAAGAAGGCGTTGGCCGGATTCGCCGCCGAAAAATATCCCAGATCGACAAACTGTTTCCACGCCAACAACTGACCG
>CAZIVY010000528.1:0-1571 GCA_964542505.1 uncultured Rhodospirillaceae bacterium | reverse complement strand
CGAGGTAGCCATGATCCGCTTGAACCTGAGCCGCGAGCCGTTCTGGCTCGCTCTTCCCGGCCTGCGACTGCGCCTATTCGTGCGCCCGGCCTCGACCGCCCTGATCGCCTGGGCGCGGCAGGCGGCGGCGCGCGAGGTCGAGAACACCGAGACCGCGGACGCCAACGAGCGTTTCGGCCTGGCGCAAGCAGCCTTCGTCCGCGCCCTGGCCCGCGCCGCCATCCTCGACTGGGAAGGCGTCCATGCCGCCACCGGCGAGGACAAGGCGCCGCTCACCCCGGAGAACGTCGGCGCCCTGGCCGATCTCTATCCCATCGGCGATCTCTTCTTCGCCGCCTATCTCAACGCCACCGAACTGGTGGCCGCGGAAAAAAACGCCTGCGCGCCCGCGGCCGGTGGCACTTCGGCGGCGGGCGCGGCTACTGCCTCGGCTGCGAACGGCAGGGACTCGGCTGCGCCGGCGGGGGGCGCGTCAACGGCCAGCGATGTCCCTATGACGAGCACGCGCCACTGAGCGCCGAGGGGCACGAGGCCTGGGACGTGGCGATGCGCCTGGGAACGCAACTGCGCGTGAGCGATGCGGTGGGCGTCATCGGCTTCGACTACGGCGTCGCCCTGGCGCTGGCGGATGCGCTCGGTTACGGCCGCGCGGCGCTGATCGAGCTCCTGCCGGCCATCGAAGCCGGCATGCTGGAGGCGCTCCACGATGGCTGAGAAGCGCATCTCGATCCGGCTTTCGGTCGAGGACGCCGAGAAGGTGAAGACGGCGCTGGAGAAGCTGGGCCGCGACGGCCAGTCGGCGCTGAGGGGGCTGGAGCGCGGCGCCGCCGCCGCCAGCCCGCAATTGCTGGCGCTGGACGCCGCGGCGGCCAAGGCGCGGGCAGGATTCGGCCTGTTGCGCAACGCGCTCGGGGCCTTCGGAATCAGCCTCGGGATCGGCGCCCTGGCCGGCTTCGCCAAGAGCACCATCGAATCGGTCGGCAATCTCGGCGAACTGGCCGACCAGCTCGGCGTCTCTGCCCAGGCGTTGCAGACCTATCAATTCGCGGCCAGCCAGACGGGCATCGGCCAGCAGGAGCTCGAGGCCTCGCTGGCGCGGCTCACCGCCAGCCTGGGCGAGGCGGCGCAAGACGGCGCCGGCCCGGCGGCGCAGGCGTTCAAGCGTCTCGGCGTCGATCTGGCGGCGGTGAACGCCGCCGCCAATCCCACGGAAGCGGCGCTGCGCGCCATCGCCGAAGCCGCCCGGCGCAGCGGGGCGGACGCCCGCTTCGCCGCCGACGCGAAAGACGTTCTTGGCAAGTCGGCTCAGCGCCTGGTGCCGATGCTGAAGGCCGGCGCCGGCGGGCTGGACGAGTTCGGCGCCCAGGCGGCGCGGGTTTCCGACGCCACCATCGCCAAGTTTGACGCGCTGGGCGACAAGATCGCCGCCATCTGGGCGCGCATCAAGATCGAGTTCGCCGAGGGCCTGGGCGCGGTCGTTCCCGACTTCCGCTCCTTCGTTCCTCTCGCCGAGCAATTGGCCAAGGCCGAGGAACGGTTGCGCGCCGCCCGCGCCGGCGAAGGCGGCAAGG
>CAZIVY010000527.1:0-3269 GCA_964542505.1 uncultured Rhodospirillaceae bacterium | reverse complement strand
TCGTCCAGGATCTTCTTCATCTCGGCCCTGGTCTGGTCGGTGACGATTCGGGGTCCGCGGGTGTATTCGCCGTATTCGGCGGTGTTGGAGATGGAATAGTTCATGTTGGCGATGCCGCCCTCGTAGATCAGATCGACGATCAGCTTGACCTCGTGCAAGCACTCGAAATAGGCCATTTCGGGGGCGTAGCCCGCCTCCACCAGGGTCTCGTAGCCGGCGCGGATCAGTTCCACCAGCCCGCCGCAGAGCACCACCTGCTCGCCGAACAGGTCGGTTTCGCATTCCTCGCGGAATGACGTCTCGATGACTCCGGCGCGGCCGCCGCCGATGGCGCAGGCATAGGACAGCGCCAGCTCCTGGCTGTTGCCGGAAGGGTTTTGCGCCACCGCCAGCAGGCAGGGGACGCCGCCGCCGCGCACATATTCCGAGCGCACCGTGTGCCCCGGTCCCTTGGGGGCGATCATGAACACGTCAAGGTCCGGGCGCGGCTCGATGAGGTTGAAGTGGATGTTGAGGCCGTGGGCGAAGGCCAGCGCCGTGCCCTCGCGCATGTTGGCCTTAAGGTCCTGGTTGTAGAGATCGGACTGCAATTCGTCCGGCGTCAACACCATGACCACGTCGGCCCATTTGGCGCCCTCGGCCGGCCCGGTGGTCTCAAGCCCGGCGGTTTGCGCCTTCTTGATGCCGACGGAGCCCTTGCGCAGCGCCACCCGCACGTTCTTAACGCCCGAATCCTTCAGGTTGTTGGCGTGGGCGTGGCCTTGGCTGCCGTAGCCGACGATGCACACGTTCTTGCCCTTGATCAGGTTCACGTCGGCGTCGCGGTCGTAGTAAACGCGCATGGCGTTGTCCTCTCCCTGTCCTCGCGGCACGCATCCGACGCTTGAGTCCCACTCATCGTGTCGGATGCGCGCCAGTCCCTATTCGATTTGCTAGTGGTCCGGACGGTCTGTCTGTCCGGACCACTAGCTGGCGGAGCCGAGCCTACATCGGATTGGGGCCGCGGCGGATAGCCACGACCCCGGTACGCGATACGTCCACCAGGCCGAGCGGCTTCATCAGGCCGATGAAGGCGTCGAGCTTCTCGGTGGAACCGGTCATTTCGAAGACGAAGGATTCGATGGTCGAGTCGACGACGCGGGCGCGAAAGATGTCGGCGATGCGCAAACTCTCGACCCGGCGCTCGCCGCTGGAGGCGACCTTGATCAGCGCCATTTCGCGCGCCACGTGCGGCCCCTCGACGGTCAGGTCGGACACCCTGTGCACCGGCACCAGGCGGCCGAGCTGGGCCTTGATCTGCTCGATCACCATGGCGGTGCCCGAGGTGACGACGGTGATGCGCGAGAGATGCTGGGCGTCGTTGACCTCGGCCACGGTCAGGCTCTCGATGTTGTAGCCGCGCCCGGCAAAGAGGCCGATGACGCGCGCCAGCACGCCGGGCTCGTTGTCGACGAGCACGGAGAGCGTGTGGCGCTGAATTTTTTCCAATGGGATACTCATGTCAGACCATCGCCAAGCCTTCGTCGGACACCTTGGGTTCGGGGTCGGTGTCGCGATGATTGGGCAGAATCATCTCGTTGTGCGCGGCCCCGGACGGAACCATGGGGAAGCAATTCTCCGTCTTGTCGACGACCATGTCGACCACAACCGGGCGATCGATGGCGAGCATTTCCTTGATGACGTCATCGACTTCCGAGGGCTTGGTGGCGCGCATGCCGACGGCGTGGAAGGCCTCGGCCAATTTGACGAAATCGGGCAAGGCGTCGCTGTAGGATTCGGCGTAGCGCCCGCCATACGTCAGTTCCTGCCACTGACGCACCATGCCCATGTATTCGTTGTTGATGATGAAGACCTTGACCGGCAGCCGGTACTGGGCGGCGGTGCCCAGTTCCTGGATGTTCATCAGGATCGACGCTTCGCCGGCGATATCGATGACCAGGCGGCCGGGATAGGCGATCTGGGCTCCGATGGCGGCCGGCAGGCCGAAGCCCATGGTGCCGAGGCCGCCCGACGTCAGCCAGCGGTTGGGCTTCTGGAAATTGAAGAATTGCGCCGCCCACATCTGATGCTGGCCGACCTCGGTGGCGATGACCGGATCGCGGTCCTTGGTGAGTTCGTACAGGCGCTGAATGGCGTATTGCGGCTTGATGGGGCCATCGCCCTGGCGGTAGCGCAGGCAATCGCGCGCCCGCCACTGCTGGATTTGCGCCCACCAGGCGTCCAGCGCCTTGGCGTCGGCGTGGTGACGGCCCGCCCGCCAGACCTTGATCATGTCCTCGAGCACGTGGCCAACGTCGCCGAGAATGCCGATTTCGGTGCGTATGTTCTTGTTGATGGACGAGGCGTCGATGTCGATATGGATTTTTTTCGAATTGGGCGAGAAGGCGGCAAGGCGTCCGGTGATGCGGTCGTCGAAGCGCGCCCCCACCGACAGCATGACGTCGCAGTCATGCATGGCGTGGTTGGCTTCCCAGGTGCCGTGCATGCCGAGCATGCCCAGCCACTGGCGATCGGCCCCCGGATAGGCGCCGAGCGCCATCAGGGTGGTGGTGATGGGAAAGCCCGTCATCTGCACGAACTCGGCCAGCAGCTTGCCGGCGTTGGGGCCCGAATTGATCACGCCGCCGCCGGCATAAACGATCGGCCGCCTGGCCCCGGCCAGCATTTCGACCGCCGCCTTGATCTTGGCCATGTCGCCCTTGAGCTGCGGCCGGTAGGTCTTGTGCTTGGCGTTGCTCGGCGGGACGTAGGCGCCGCTGGCGATCTGGACGTCCTTCGGAATGTCGACCACGACCGGTCCCGGACGGCCGTTGGTGGCGATGTAGAAGGCTTCGTGAATGGTGCGCGACAGCACGTCGACGTTCTTCACCAGCCAGTTGTGCTTGGTGCACGGGCGGGTGATGCCGGTGGTGTCGCACTCCTGAAAGGCGTCTTGGCCAATGAGATGGGTCGGCACCTGCCCGGTCAGGCAGACGATGGGCACCGAATCCATCAGCGCGTCGGTCAGCCCGGTGACGACGTTGGTGGCGCCGGGGCCCGAGGTCACGAGCACTACCCCCGGCCTGCCGGTGGACTTGGCGTAGCCCTCGGCGGCGTGGACGGCCCCCTGTTCGTGGCGTACCAGGATGTGGCGAATGCGGTTCTGCTTGAAGAGCGCGTCGTAGATGGGCAGAACCGCACCGCCCGGATAGCCGAAGATCACGTCCACGCCCTGATCGGACAAGGACTTGATCACCATCTCGGCGCCGGTCATTGGCTCGGCTGGCATG
>CAZIVY010000526.1:0-2631 GCA_964542505.1 uncultured Rhodospirillaceae bacterium | reverse complement strand
GAGGCGCAGCGCCAGGCGGTGGAATGCGTGGAGGGGCCGCTTCTGGTGCTGGCCGGGGCCGGCACCGGCAAGACGCGGGTGCTGACCACGCGCATTTCCTACCTTCTGCACACGCGCCGCGCCTGGCCCTCGCAGATTCTGGCCGTCACCTTCACCAACAAGGCGGCGCGCGAGATGCGGGCGCGCGTCGCCGCCCTGATGGGGCCGGCGGGCGAGGGCCTGTGGCTCGGCACCTTCCATGCCATGGCCGCGCGCATCCTGCGCCGGCACGCCGAGAAGCTGGGCCTGCGCCAGAGCTTCACCATTCTCGACGACGACGACCGCATGCGCCTGCTCAAGGCTTTGCTGGAAGCCGAGCGCATCGACGACAAGAAATGGCCCGCCCGCGCGCTTGGCCTAGCCATCGACGGCTGGAAGCACAAGGGCCTGGCGCCCGCCAAGCTCAACGACGGCGACAGCGGTTTCGCGAATGGCCGCGGCGTCGCCCTCTACCGCCTCTATCAAGCGCGGCTTCTGGCCCTCAACGCCTGCGATTTCGGCGACCTGCTGCTGCACAATTTGACGCTCTTCGCCGACCACCCCGACGTGCTGGCGGAATACCAGCGGCGCTTCCGCTACGTGCTGGTGGACGAGTACCAGGACAGCGACGTGGCGCAATATCTGTGGCTGCGCCTGCTGGCGCAAGCCCAGCGCAACATCTGCTGCGTCGGCGACGACGACCAGTCCATTTATGGCTGGCGCGGCGCCGAGGTGGGCAACATCCTGCGCTTCGAGCAGGACTATCCGGGCGCCCGCGTCGTGCGCCTGGAACGCAACTACCGCTCCGGCGCGCACATCCTGGGCGCCGCCTCGGGGCTCATCGCCCACAATCTGGCGCGGCTCGGCAAGACCCTGTGGACCGAGCGCGCCGGCGGCGACAAGGTGACCTTGCGCGCGGTGTGGGACGGCGACGACGAGGCGCGCGCCGTCGCCGAGGAGATCGGCGAGCGCGCCCGCGCCGGCGACAAGATGAACGGCGTCGCCATCCTGGTGCGCGCCGGCCACCAGACCCGCGCCTTCGAGGAACGCTTCATCGCCGTCGGCCTCAAATACCGCGTCGTCGGCGGGCTTCGCTTCTACGAGCGCCAGGAGATCCGCGACGCCATCGCTTATATGCGCGTCGTCAACCAGGCGAGCGACGATCTGGCGTTCGAGCGCATCGTCAATGTGCCCAAGCGCGGCCTCGGCGACGCGACGATGCAGGTGCTGCGCAACCTGGCGCGGGCGCGAAGTTGCTCGCTCGTGGCGGCGGCGGAGCTGGCGGTGGAGACCGGCGAGCTGAAGACCGCGGCGCGCGCGCGTCTGCGCGCCCTGCTGGCGGATTTCGCCCGCTGGCGCTCGCTGGCCGGCGCCGTCACGCCGGCCGAGTTGGCGGCGGCGATCCTGGACGAATCGGGTTACATGGCCATGTGGCGGGCCGACCGCTCGCCCGACGCGCCCGGCCGCGTCGACAACCTGAAAGAGCTGAACCAGGCGCTTTCCGCCTTCGACACGCTCTCCATGTTCCTGGAACATGTGAGCCTGGTGATGGATATCGACCGCGCCGAGGGCGATGACATGGTCAGCGTCATGACCTTGCATGCCGCCAAGGGGCTGGAATTCGACACCGTGTTCCTGCCCGGCTGGGAAGAAGGCCTTTTCCCCAGCCAGCGTTCCATGGACGAAGGCGGCGCGAGCGCGCTGGAGGAAGAGCGCCGCCTCGCTCATGTGGGCCTGACCCGTGCGCGCCAGCGTTGCGCCATCACCTTTGCCGCCAGCCGGCGGATTTTCAACCAGTGGCAGACGGCCATGCCGTCGCGCTTCATCGACGAATTGCCGGCCGAGCATGTGATTCGCCTGGGCGCGACGGGGCTCAACCCGCCCGGTCCTGGCCCAGGTCTTGGCCCCGGACTTAGCGACGTGCGCCTCGGCGCCTTCGGTGACGCCGCCCCCTGGCTTCGCGACGAGCGCCGCGCCGCGCAGCCATCCCGGCAGGCGCCGCGGAGCAAGCGCGCCGAACCCGAGCCCGAGAACGGCTATCGCGCCGGCGCCCGCGTCTTTCACCAGAAATTCGGCTATGGGCGCGTGCTCTCGGTGGAGGGGAACAAGCTCAGCATCGCCTTCGACAAGGCGGGCGAGAAGAAGGTGATCGACAGCTTCGTCGCCCCGGCATGACGCGGCGGCGCGATGCCCCGGCCCACGTTTCCGGGGGCGAAGGCATGTGGCAGGCGGAGATAGTGCTGCCGTTCCGCGCCTTGCCGGCATTCGAGGAAGAGTTGCAGCCGTTGGGGCTGGCCTGCTCCACCTTCGGCGAGAGCGAAAAGAAAAACTGGACGCTACAATTGCTGCTGGCCGGGCCGCCCGACGGTCCCGCGTTGCGTGCCGCGATCGAGCGCGCGGCAACCATGACCGGCGTCGCGCCGCCCGAAATCCGCGTCGCCCCCTTGGCATCCGCCAACTGGGTCAAGCTCGGCAACCGTTTGCTCGCGCCTTTGCGCGTCGATCGCTTTTACGTCTACGGCGCCCATGCCGCCGGGCGCATACCCGCCGGGTCGTGGCCGCTGCGCATCGAAGCCGGCATGGCGTTCGGCACCGGACGCGCGCCCTCGACGC
>CAZIVY010000525.1:0-5638 GCA_964542505.1 uncultured Rhodospirillaceae bacterium | reverse complement strand
GCTAGAGCAGCATCCGCTCAATTGGAATCGCTTTCAGCAATCCAATGAGCGGATAAAGCTGCTCTATCACCTTGAAATCTAGAGCAATTTTTTCAAGTTAGATTGAACCGGGCGGGTCAATCTAACTTGATATTGCTCTAGTGGATTGGCGCTAACGAATGATTCCCGATCAATGCCTCCCCACCCCCTGTCATGGCCGGGCAAAGACCCGGCCATCCAAAGCCACGGCACGGTTTCTGGATGCGCGGGTCACCCCCGGATCACAGTCCGGGGGCGCGCATGACAGGTTGAGGGTATCATCTGTTTGAGTCGCGCCACTAGTGTTCTGGTTCCAACGCTTGATTCCCAATCAACGCATTGGAACCACAACACATCGTATTGGTTTTGCTAGTGTTACAACTCTGACGGTTCGGGAACGAACTGTCAGAGTCGTAATACTAGACGCGAAAGCCGGAATTAATTGCCGTTGTCGGCGCGCGCGGGAACCGGCGGAATAAGCTCGTTCCGCCAATCGGGCTCGGTGCCGGGAGACGCCCCCAGCGCGAGCAGCATTTCGATGGCGGCGCCGATGCGGCGCAGCGGCCCGGCGCTTGGCGCCGGCGGCTGACTTTGCCGCCCCAGAAGACCGGCTTCGAGCAAAGCGAGGCTGGCCATTGGCCGCGCGCTCACGGTTTGCCAGGCGGCGGGAACGATGGCGGCGCCGCCCGAGCGCCCATCGCGATGCTGCACCATCCAGACATGCATGCCGACGACGCGCACCGTGTCGCCGGTCGCCACCAGGATGGGGGCGCCGGAATCGCCGTGGATCGTCGGACAGTCGTGCAGCAGCATGGTGCTGCCGCTCAGATGACCGACGGCCCGGCAATCGCGGGTGATGGTCTGCACATTGTCGGCGTCGATGCGGTAGCCCGACTTGAGCAGCGCCCCCGGCCGTTGGGCCAAACGCGCCACTTCCGCCAAGTCCGCCGGCAGGATTCCCAGATATCCGGCGGTCCGCCCGATGGGCTTTTTCAGCCGGATCAGCGCCCAATCCGCATCGGCATTGGCGGTCACCGGTTCGGCGCCGGGAACGAAATCGTCCGCCACCACATAGGATTCGATGCCCGATTCCGCGACATGCTTGTCCTGCTGATAGCCGGCGCGGAAATGCAGATCGCGCGGCCGCCAGGGCTTGTTCGCCCGCTTGTCGTGCAGGCAGTGGGCGGCCGTCAACGCCTCGCGCTCGCCAATGAGAAAGGCGGTGCAGAAGCCGCCGCCGCCGAAATTGAGGCGGCCGATGGCGCTCCACGGATATTGGCTCGCGTCGGCGATCAGCCGGCGGCCGGCGGCGGTGCCCGCCGGGTCCGCCGCGTCCGCCCGAACGGGACCCGCGGCGATGGTCAAAAAGGCCGCCACGGCCGCCACGCATGCGGCGGCGGATGCCCCACGATGGATGGGCCCAGCCATGCCTACCTGTCCCCGCCCCCCGGCGCAGCCTTTGCGGCTGTCGCTATTCGCCTTATCTTAATCGATTATTTAGATTCGTTACCGCAAAGATACCATAATATGGGGCCGAAACGGCAGATATCTTTGTGGATAGGCGTCAGCTAGGTGCGTTCCTTTGAAGTTTTCCGATCGGTCCCCGCGCCAGCGCCATGACGGATAAGCAGGGTCATTCGGGCAACCCCGCGCCGCCGGTTCGCGACCCGTTGGGGGCGGTCCTGGCCGGCGACCCGGACGCCGTGGCGGGCGCGGTTTCGCTGGCGATTGCCGCCGGCGTCTTCCTGCTCTTTTTCACCGTGTCGGACTTGCGCGCCCCGGATGCCGGTCTGTTGAAGCGCATGGGCCTGGCGTTTTTCCTGGTCGGGGGCGTGAGCGCGGCGGCGCACGGCCTGAACCTGACGCCGCGCCTTGACCGTCTGCGGTTCGTCATGCGTCCAAAGGTCGCTTGGCCGGCGGCGTTCTTCGGCGGTCTGTTCGCCTGGTTGGCATGAGCGAAAGCTGGTTTTCCAGCCCGTCCGCGGCCCGTGGCTTGCGCCGTGGCCTGTTCCTGGCGGCGGGTATCGTCATTGCGGCCCTGGGCGTGCTCGCCGTTCGCGTGGCGTTGACCCCAAGAGAGGGACCGCCCGCGGTACAAGCCATTGGCGGGTCTTTCGTCCTTGTGGACCATGACGGCCGCACCGTCAGCGACCGGGACTATGCCGGCCGCCTGCTTCTGGTCTATTTCGGCTTCACCAACTGCCCCGACATGTGCCCCTTGACGCTGCAGGAAATGGCTGTGGCGCTCGACCTCCTGGGGCCCAAGGCCGGAGACGTCCAGCCATTGCTCATCACCGTCGACCCGGAACGCGATACCCCGGAGGTGTTGAAGCGCTATGTGACCCGGTTTCATCCGCGGATCGTGGGCTTGGGCGGCGCCAAGGATCAGATCGACGCCGCCGCCCGCGCCTATCGGGTCTATGCGGCAAAGGGCAAGGAAGAGAGCGGCGGCCCCCACTATTCCGTCGATCACACCGGCTTCGTCTATGCCATGGGCAGAGGCGGCGAATACCTCGCCCACTTCGCTTCCGGCACGTCGGGCGCCGCGATGGCGGAAAGACTGCGCCGGTGGCTCTAGCGCGCAGCCGCCACCCCACATCTCGTAGGTCGAAACTACATTGAAATACAAAGTCTTGATGTTTCTTGAGCCGCGCGATACATCGGTACCCTCTAGTACCGACTTTCGCGAATTCGCGAGTCGCGAGACGCGAGACGCCACTCACGAATTCGCGAAAGTGGTGCGGATTCAATAGGTTTGTACCCTTCATCTATGGTCCGCGCCCCTGGCGGCATTGCCGCCAGTATATGAAAGCGCGCAAGGCGCGCGGGGCGCGGATCAGCGATGGCGGGTACTGGCGGCGGCGCCGAATGACCAGCCTATGCGGGGGACGACATGCTCTATCACTGGCATGAATTGCACACGACGGCGATGACGCCGGCGCGCATGATGGCGGAAGCCGGTATGCGATTCTTCCGCAGCCCCTACAATCCGTTCAGCTACACCCCCGGCGCCCGGGTGGCGACGGCGGCGTTGGACGTCGTTGGCGACACCGGGCGCGTTCTTTCCAAGCCCGCCTGGCGCCTCGGTTCCGTAATCGTCGATGGTGTCGCCACGCCGGTCCATGAGCGCGTGCTGGCCGAGACGCCGTTTTGCAGCTTGCGCGAGTTCGCCCGCGACGGCGCCGAGAACGCCCCGCGCCTGCTGATCGTTGCCCCGTTGTCGGGGCATTTCGCCACCCTGTTGCGGGGAACCGTTCAGGCCATGCTGGCCGGCCACCGGGTAGCCATCACCGATTGGCGGAACGCCCGCGATACGCCGTTGGCGGAAGGGAACTTCGACCTCGACGACTACATCGACTATGTGATCGATTGCCTGCGCCATCTAGGGCCGGAGACGCATGTCCTGGCGGTGTGCCAGCCGTCCGTGCCGGTGCTGGCCGCCGTGGCGCTCATGTCCGCCGCCAAGGACCCTTGCGCCCCGCGTTCCATGATCCTCATGGGCGGCCCCATCGACAGCCGCCTCAGCCCCACGGTCCCCAACCGCCTGGCGCAGGAGCACTCTCTCGACTGGTTCGAGCGCCACGCCATCACCCGCGTGCCTCTCCCCTATGCCGGTTTCATGCGCCGGGTTTATCCGGGATTTCTGCAGCTTACGGGATTCATGAGCATGAACCTGGACCGCCATGTGGGGGCCCACGTTCAGCTCTTCCGCCACCTCGTGCGGGGCGACGGCGAAGGCGAACGCGGCCATCGCGCGTTCTACGACGAGTACCGCGCCGTCATGGACCTGCCGGCGGAATACTATCTGCAGACCGTCCAGCGGGTATTTCAGGAGCATCAACTGCCGCGCGGCGTGATGGCAAGCCGTGGCCGGCCCATCGACGCCAGCGCGATCGCGCGCACCGCCTTGATGACGGTGGAAGGCGAGCGCGACGACATTTCCGGGCTCGGCCAGACCCATGCGGCGCACGCGCTTTGCTCCCGCATCCCGGCCGCGCGCCGCGCCCAATACACTCAAGGCGGCGTGGGTCATTACGGCGTCTTCAACGGCCGCCGCTGGCGGGACGAAATCGCTCCGCGCGTCGCCGCCTTTATCCGCGCCCACGACCGTGGCTGAGCCGAAGGTCCAGGTCCGCGGACAGACGATCGAGTTCAGTTCCCGCCAGGCGCCGTTCGTGCTCCGCCGCAGTCCGCGCGCCCGGCGCTATTCGCTGCGTGTGGACCCGCGTTTTGGGGCGGTGACCCTGGTGCTGCCGCGCCGCGGCACAACCGAAGAAGGCTTGCGCTTCCTCACCGCCTCGGCGGCGTGGATCGAGCAGCGCCTGGCGCGCCTGCCGCCTGGCATGCCCTTCAAGGACGGCGCCGCCATTCCGTTGAAAGGCCGCAACGTCAAGTTGCGCCACGACCCGGCGCGCCGCTCCGGCGTGTGGGCGGGCGAAGGCGAAATCGTGGTCGGCGGTCCGCCCGCCGACATGGCGCGCCGCCTAGGCCGCTGGCTGGTGGCCGAGGCCCGGCGCGAATTCACCGCCCGCGCCATGGTCCTGGCCGAAAAGGTCGGCCGGCGCATCGCCGCCATTCGCATCGCCGATACCCGCAGCCAATGGGGCGCCTGCTCGTCCACCGGCCGCATCAGCTTTTCCTGGCGCGTCATCATGGCGCCGGAGATGGTCATCGATTACCTGGTCGCCCACGAAGTGGCGCATCTCGTCCATCGCCGCCACGGCGCCCGCTTCAAGGCGCTGTTGAGCCGGCTGACGCCGGCGGCGCCCGCCGCCGAGGACTGGCTCAAGCGCCACGGACCGGCGCTCTACCGCATCGGTTGAGTTTCTAATTCTCCGGCCGTTCCATGAAGATGGTGGGCGGCAAGGACTTGGCCCCCGCCGGCCGTTCCGCCCGCGCCGCCTGACCGAACTGGGCGAGAATCTTTTCCCACAGATTTTCCTGGTTGCCATCGGCGGGCCGCACCATGAGCGGGCGCACGGGTTGGGCTTTCAGCGATTCAAGCATGAAGACCCGCCACAGCCGCGCCGGCATTCCGCCGCCCGTAACCCGCTTCATCGGCGTGGCGTCGTCATTGCCCACCCACACCCCGGCCACCAGGTCGGCGGTGTAGCCCACGAACCAGGCGTCGCGAAAATCCTGGCTGGTGCCGGTCTTGCCGGCGGCCGGACGGTCGAGTTGCGCCGCCCGCCCGGTTCCGCCTTCGACCACGCCGGTGAAGAGGTCGTTCAGCGCCGCCGCCACGTCGCGGTCCACCGCCCGCCCGCCGCCATTGCCGCTTCGCCGGTAGATTTCGACGCCATCGCGGCCGCGGATCTCGACGATGCCGTGGGGCAGGACGGTCAAGCCGCCATTGGCGATGGCGGCGTAGGCGCCCGAAAGCTGCAAGAGGCTGACTTCCGCCGAACCTAGCGCCAGCGATGGATGCGGCGACAAGTCCTCGCCGATGCCCAGCCGGTGCGCGGCGGCGATGACGTTCTCCCGCCCCGCATATTCCGCCACCTGCACCGCCACCGTGTTGATCGAGCGCGCCACCGCCTCGCGCACGCTAACCATGCCCGCATAGCGGTCGTCGAAATTGCGCGGTTGCCAGCGGCCCACCTTGACCGGACGATCCTCG
>CAZIVY010000524.1:0-2403 GCA_964542505.1 uncultured Rhodospirillaceae bacterium | reverse complement strand
GGCCTCAGCGGGGTCAAGGCCGGGGCCATCGAAACCGCGTCCTCGGTCAACGGCCAGCTCATGCCGCCGGTGATGGGCGCGGCGGCTTTCCTGATGGTCGAATATGTGGGCATTCCCTACGCCCAGATCGTCAAGCACGCTTTTCTTCCGGCGGTGATCTCCTACATCGCGCTGTTCTATATCGTTCACATCGAGGCGCTGAAGCTCGACATGCAGCCCTTGCCGCGGCTCGTGGCGCGCTCGGCGGCGGCGCGGGTGGCGCGGCTCGGCATGGGCTTTAGCGGCACGATCGCGGTGTGCGGCCTGATCTATTACGGCATTCAGGTCCTGCGCGCCGCCTTCGGCGACGCCGCCGGCCCATTGCTCGCGGTCTTGATGCTGAGCGCCTATGTGGCCTTGCTCGCCTATGCCGCGCGCCATCCCGACCTGGCGCTCGACGACGCCAACGCGCCGGTCACGCGCCTGCCCGAAACCTGGGCCACGGTGCGCACGGGACTGCATCTCCTGATCCCCATCGGCGTGCTGATCTGGGCGCTGATGGTGGAGCAATTGTCGCCCGGCCTGTCGGCGTTCTGGGCCACGGCCACGGTCATGGCCATCATCGTGACGCAGAGACCGCTGGTGGCGCTGTTTCGCGGCGAGCGTGACCTGATGGCGGCCCTGCGGCGCGGCCTGGGCGAACTGATCGCCGGCCTCAATCTCGGCGCCCGCAACATGGTGGCCATCGGCGTCGCCACCGCCACCGCCGGAATCATCGTCGGCACCATCACCCTGACCGGCATGGGGCTGATGATGACCGACTTCGTCGAATTCGTGTCGGGCGGCAACGTCATCCTTATGCTGCTGCTGACCGCGCTCATCAGCCTGGTGCTGGGCATGGGCATCCCCACCACCGCCAACTACATCCTGGTGGCGACGCTGATGGCGCCGGTGATCGTGGAACTGGGCGCGCAGGCGGGAATGGCCATGCCGCTGATCGCCGTCCACCTGTTCGTCTTTTACTTCGGCATCCTGGCCGACGTGACGCCGCCGGTGGGCCTGGCGTCCTTCGCGGCGGCGGCGATCTCCGGCGAGGACCCGATCGCCACCGCCTGGCAAGGCTCCATCTACAGCCTGCGCACCGCGGTTCTGCCGTTCGTCTTCATCTTCAGCCCGGGTATCCTGCTCATCGACATCGGCGGTCCGGCGGAATTCGCGCTGGTCGCCGCCGCGGCGACGCTCGGCATGATGATGTTCGCCGCCGCCACCATGGGGTACTTCCTGACCCGCAGCCGGCTGCATGAATCGGCGCTGCTGCTGCTCGTCTGGTTCACTCTTTTGCGGCCGGACTTCTGGCTTGACCAGGTCTTCGAGCGCTATGCGGACATGCCCGCCACGCAGTTGTTCGACGTCGCCCAATCCACGCCGGCGAACGGGCGCTTGATTCTTGACGTCGAGGGGTCCGATCTCGACGGCGACGAGGTGCGCAAGACGGTGAGCCTGCGCCTGGACGAATCCGGTACTGGCGTGGCGCGCCTCGCCGCCGCCGGTTTGCGGTTGCGCCGGACGGGCGATCGGGTTGACATCGACGCGGTGCGCTTCGGCAGCCACGCCCAGCGCATCCGGCTTGAGGCCGGCTGGCGCGTCGCCGCGGTCAAGGTTCCCGCCGCGCGGCCGGCCAAGGAATGGCTGTACGCGCCGGCGATGGCGGTCCTGGGATTTGTCGCCCTCGCCCAGCTTCGCCGCCGGCGGCGCGCGGAAAACATCGTCCATGCCGCCACCAGCGCTTAACGCGCGCCAGCGCCTCGCTTATGCCGCCCACCTTTACAAGGCGGTGGCGCGGCAGCATCACCGGGAGCTGGCGCCGTTGCTCGCGCGCCATGTGAGCGCCGGCGCCGTCGTTATCGACGCGGGCGCGCATGCCGGCCAGTTCGCCAAGCTCTTCGCCGGCCTGGCGCGCGAGGGCCGCGTTTACGCCTTCGAGCCCGGCGGCTACGCGCGGAGCATCCTGGAGCGCGTGGTCCGCTGGCGCGGCCTCGGCAATATCACCGTCGTTCCGCTTGGTCTTTCCGACACCGCGGAAAGCGCCGAGCTGGCGCTGCCGTTGAAGGCCAGCGGCAGCCTGGGTTTCGGCCTTGGGCATCTGGGCGGCGGGGCAAGCGCGCGCGCCTCGGTGCGCGAGACGGTGCGGCTCACGACCCTCGACAGCTTTGCCGCCGAGGCCGGGCTCAAGCGCCTCGATTTCATCAAGGCCGACATCGAGGGCTGGGAGGTGCGCTTGTTGCGCGGCGCCATGGAAAGCGTCGCGCGCTTTCGCCCGGCGCTGATGCTGGAACTGGTGGCGGCGCATCTCGGGCGCGCCGGCACCAATGCGGCGGAAGCGTGGGAACTATTGACGCCGCTCGGTTACACCGCCTGGCGCCT
>CAZIVY010000523.1:0-2502 GCA_964542505.1 uncultured Rhodospirillaceae bacterium | reverse complement strand
TGGCGTTCAGCCGCTTCCTCGATGGCGAAAACATTTCATTGATCGAGTTCGAGGCTGAACTGGCCGGGGTTCTCGAACTGGCGCGCCGATGGCGAAAACTCGGCGTCGGCGCCCTTCGGCGCCTGCGGATTCCGCCGCTAGCGTTACGACTCTGACGGTTCGGGAACGAACCGTCAGAGTCGTAACGCTAGCAAAACCAATGCGATGTGTTGTGGTTCCAATGCGTTGATTGGAAATCAAGCGTTGGAACCACAACACTAGGCCGTCCAGCTGCCTGACAGGTCGAGGATGTTTTCCTCGGCGTCGAAACCCTCGAGCTGCTTGTCCATGCGTCCAATGGGAATCGGCGGATCGTTGCCGCGCAGCAAGTTGATCTTGGCGTTGAAGACGTGGTGGCTCTTGCCGTGCTTGTCGAAGATGCGGTAGCGCTTGATGTTGTGGCGTCCATCCGCCTGGTTCGAGCCGGTCAGATAGAGCTTGATCTCGGAAATCTTCTCGTCGGCGATAATCAGGTCCTTGAGGATCGCCGCGTCCTTCTGCGCCATCGCCATGAACAGCGGCGCGTTGACCCGCGTCTGGCCGGCGATCAGTTTGGTCGGCCCGTCGATCTGCCGCACGAAGCTGCCGAACAGGATCTGTCCCGGTATCGCTTTTTCCACCATGCGCGCCAATTCGATGGTCAGGTCGCCGACGATATAGGCGGAGATGGACGGCGACAGCGCCTCCGATTGGAAGAACTCGAAATGGCTGCCGATGTGGAAGCAGGTGCGCAAATGCGGCACCGCCCCTTCCTTGCCCTTGTAACGCGACACCGCGTTGTGGCCGAGCGCCATCACCATGAGGAAAAACAGGTTGACGTCGTTGTCGAGGCCGATTTCGCGGTTCCACACGTAGAAGCCGTCGCCCGTGGACGAGCGGCAGACATTGATGGGCGTGCCGCGGCGGATCATTTCGTGCTGCGCGGCCGAGATCGAATTTTGCAGGCTGTTGAGCTGCATCACCTGCTGCAGCGGCGAATACATGGAGAACTTGACGATGTCGAAAAGAAGCGCGGCCCGGTAGCGCGTCTTCTTGATCGCGTAGCGCGAGATCACCTTATCGATGTCCGCATCCTGGACGTGCAGACCGCCGACCGAGGCCGGGAACGGTATCTTGGCCGGAACCTTGTCGAAGAAGTGCGCCGCCTCGGCCAGTTTTTCCGCCGTCACCAGGCGCGAGCCCACCAGGAAAAACTCGTAGTCGGACAGGCACTCCGACAGTTTGTGGTTCGGCACCACCAGAACGTCGATGCCGTCCGCCAGCCGCGCCCAGCCGACCACGACGTTCCGCCCCAGGTCCCACAGGCGATTGAGCGATAGGTCGAGATTGTGCAGCAACTCCGTCGCCGCGTTACGGGCGAAGGATTCGACCTTGTCGGGCTGGCCTTCGGGTTTCGCCATTGGGCACGCGCGAACGATGCGAACGCTCATGCGGCCCCAGCGGCCGCGGTCGCGGCCACGGGCAGACTTGCCCGCGGCCGCTTGATTGGTTCTAAAGGTCAATGGTTGATGCCCTGTTAAGGCTAAAGCGGCCCCGGAAACCGGCCTCGGGCCCGCGCCGCCATCCGGACCGCAAGCGGGTGGCCGTCCTGCTTGGCGATCCCAGCCTGCCGGACGCCACCAAGCGCGGCGGGCGCTTCCTCGACGAGGACTTCGCCGCGCTGGCTGAGCTCAAGCGCGCGCTTCGCCGCCTCAAGGGCCATGCCTTCCGCTATCTCGACCGCCACGACCGGATGCTGGACGAACTGCGCCGCCGTCCCCCGGCCCTGGTGCTCAACCTGTGCGACAACGGGATGATGAACGACGCGGGCCGCGAATGGGAGGTGACGGAAGCGCTGGAAAGGCTCGGCCTCCCCTACACCGGGGCCGGTCCGGGGGCGATGCGGCGCTGTTACGACAAGAGCCTGACCACTACATTGGCGGCGAAGGCCGGCGTCGCGGTGCCGCGCCAGATTTGCATCCCTCCGGGGGCGCGCATCGCGCCGAACGAATGGGAATACCCGGCCCTGATCAAGCCCAACGAGGGCGACGGCAGCGTCGGCATCACCCGGCAGGCGCTGGTAAGCAATACCAAGGAGGCGCGCGCCTATGTCGACTTCTTGGCCGCGCTTCAACCCGGACGGCCGATCCTGGTGCAGGAATTCCTGCCCGGCACCGAGTACACGGTCGGCACCATTGGCAACGGCGGCGATCTGCGCGTCCTGCCGCCCCTGGAGACCGATTTTTCGCAATTGCCGCCCGGATTGCCGCAAATCCTGTGCTTCGAGGCCAAGGCGGTGCCGGATTCGCCCTACTGGTCCGGGGTGCGCTACCACGCCGCCAAGCTCCCCGCCCGCGGCCGCCAGCGCCTGGAAGAATTGGCCCGCGAGCTGGCGCGGGTTCTCGAACTCCGCGACTACGCCCGCATTGACTTTCGCTGCGCCGCCGACGGGACCATCAAGCTACTGGAGGCCAACCCCAACCC
>CAZIVY010000522.1:0-1696 GCA_964542505.1 uncultured Rhodospirillaceae bacterium | reverse complement strand
GGCTGGCCGGCGATTCCGGCGGCGGCCAAGGCGTCGGCGCGGGGCAAGGCGTCGGCGGCGTCACGGCGGATTTCCAACGGCGTCAGGCCGGGGGCGACGCTCCCGACGGCCGACGACGAGCGGCCGCCGTCCTTGCCGAAGACTTCGCTCAGGCTCTTGGCGATGTCGACGGCGAGACCGTTGCGCACATAATAGACGAACAGTTCCGGCGCGCCGTCGCCGCCGCTCTTGTCCAGACGCTCGATCCAGTCGCGGACGCGCTCCAGGTACTGGGCCTGGGGCGTGATCACCATCACCGCGTTAAGGCGCTCCACCGCCAGCAGGCGCACCGGCGCCGCGGCGCCGCGCCGGGGGTCGGCGAAAATGCGCTCGAGCTCGGCGACCATGGTCTTCGCGTCGCTGCTTTGCAGCGGGAAGATGGCGAAGGACATGCCCTGCAGCCAGTCGGTGTCGAAGAGGTCGATGGTGTCGAGCAGCGCCTCGATCTCGAGGCTGGTGCCGGCGAGGATGAGCAGGTTGCGGGCATCGTCGACCATGCGCACCGTGCCTTCGGTGGAGACAGTGTCGAGAATCTTCCGCATTTCGGCCGCCGCCACGTGGCGCAGCGGCACCACCTGCAGCCCGAAACCTTCACCGGCGTTGCGGCCGACGCTGATCGGGGCGCCGCCGCGCGCCGCGTCCTTGAGGGGCACGATGCGGTAGACGCCCTTGGCGACGATCATGGCGGCGCCGTTGAGGCGCAACACTTCCTCGAAAGTCGAGAGGAGCGCGCCGCGGCTCAGCGGCCGGCTCGTCTGCACCGTGATGGCGCCCTGCACCTGGGGATCGATGACGTAATTGAGCTTGAGGGCGTCGCCCAACACCGCGCGCGCGACGTCGCGGATGTCGGCGCGCACGAAGTTCATGGTCACGTCGCCGCTTTCGGTAGTGGTCAGTTGGGCGATGCGCCGGGGAGCCTGACCGAGCAGCCGGTCGTTGCCCGGCAGGAGAGTGGCCGTGGGCGCCGCGCCAGCCACCGCCGGAGACTGTTCCTCGCGGAGGACGGGTTGAACCACGGGCGGTACGCCGGGCGCCGTGGCGCGGGCGCCAGGCGCGGCCGTACGGTCGCCGGTGCAGGCGGACATGAGCGCCACCACGCTGGCGAGCGTGAGAATACGAATGAGCAACGCGGCGCGGGTGGTCATCGACGAAATTCCCCCCAGGCAGACTACGCGACAGCGGTCGGCCGAGTCGATGGGATCGCACCCGTACGGACTTTCGCGGCTCGCGGGTCGCGACTCGCAACTCACGAGCCGCGAAAGCGGTACAGATTCAATATGTTTGTACCCTTCGCCGCCGGTGCGCGCCCTGGCGGCATTGCCGCCGATGTGTAGCAAAGCGCGCAGGGCGCGGATGTGCGACGGCGGGTACTTGCGACCCCATCATGCGCTTATTCGTGCTGGCGTTGCATGACGCTCGCGCCAGCCGTGAAGGCGATGGGGGCCAAGGCGTCGCCGATGTCCTTGGGCAGGTAACCGGCCCGGGCCGCCGCCAGCACCGCCTCGGTACGGTTGCCGACCGAAAGCGCGCGCAGGATGGCCTTGACGTGAATCTTGACCGTGCCCTCGAGCAGACCGAGGTCGCGGGCGATTTCCTTGTTGCGCTTACCCAGGGCCAGCAAACCGATAATCTCGGTCTGACGGGGTGTTAGCGGACG
>CAZIVY010000521.1:0-2547 GCA_964542505.1 uncultured Rhodospirillaceae bacterium | reverse complement strand
TGCATGGCGGAGCGCGGCGCCGCCATCGACGCCATGGTGCGCGAAGGGGCGGTGAAGGAAGAACAGGCGGCGATGTTCCGCTCGCGCGCCGAGGCCATGTGCCGCGCTATCACCAGCGAGACGGCGGGCGCCGGCGCGCGGATGCCCCGGCCAGGAATGACGCCGCCGCCGCTTCCCACGCGCTGAAAAAGTCACGGCGTCTGACGACCAGACGGGATCATGCCGTTCGTGGTTCGAGACGCTCGCCCCTCGCGGCGCTCAGGGCGAAGCCCTCGCCACGAACGGCTTTTTCTGAGGTCCGCTCGTCCTGAGGAGCCGCCGTCAGGCGGCGTCTCGAAGGACGAGACGTAGCGTGTCAGCGCGGCTGGGTGCCGATATCTTTTTCCCACTTCTCGATGAGCCGCTTGCGCTCCACCGCCGAGCCGTATTTGGCGAAATCGTAATCGATCAATTTGAGATCCGCCAGCTTGGGCGCTTCGGCCGGAACCGCCGCCTCGGGGTGGGACGGCGTCTGGTAGGACTTGCCCTTGGCGGCCAGGCTCTGCGCTTCGGGGGTCAAGGCGAACTCGTACCAGCGGCGCGCGTTCTGCGGGTTGCGGCCGCCCTTGATCAGGCTCATGGAACCGATTTCGTAGCCGGACCCTTCGCACGGCGCGACGGTTTTCAATGGAAAGCCGGCGATGGCCTCGGCCACCGCGTCGTGCAGGAACATGATGCCGATCATGGTCTCGCCGCGCGCGGCGTTGCGCGACGGCGCCGGCCCGGAGCGCGTGTATTGGCTGACATTGGCGTGCAGGCTCTTCAAATAGGCGAAAGCGTTGTCCTCGCCAAAAAGCTGCACCAGGGTGGCGATGACTGTATAGGCGGTGCCCGACGACGCCGGGTTCGACATCTGCACTTCGTCCTTGTATTCGGGCTTCAGCAGGTCGGCCCAGCAGGCGGGCGCCTTGGCGTTTTTCTTGGCGAGAAGATCGGCGTTGTAGGTGAAGCCCAGCGCGCCGGCATAGATGCCGACGGTGCGGTAGCGGGATTGCTCGGCCTGGCGGCGCGCCCAGGGATGAAGTTTCGCCAGCGCCGCCGATTTGTACTCGTCGGTCAGTCCCGCCTCGGCGGCGGCGAGATGCGGATCGCCGGTGCCGCCCCACCAAACGTCGCCCTTCGGATTGGCTTCCTCGGCGCGGATTTGCGCGAAGACCTCGCCCGATCCCTTCAGGCTCAGCGTCACCTTGACGCCGGTGGTTTTTTCGAACTCGGTGGCCATGAGCTGGCACCAGTCCTGCAAGACGCTGCAATAGACCACCACTTCGCCCTGGGCGCGCGCCGGCGTTGCCCAAGCCAGGCCCGCCAATATCGCCGCAAGCGCGGCGCAGCGGCGCCACTTCGTTTTTCCGTTCATGTTTCCCTCCCTTGGAAGCCGTTTGGAAGGCAGCATAGCCGCGGAACCCGCCGTTACAAAGCCGATGGGGCCGCTAAGCTCCGCGTAGGGGCGGGTTTTAAACCCGCCCCTACTGTCCAGAATAATTCGCGGAACGGCGCTACGCACCCGCCGTTGCCCCTGGGCGGATTAATCAGCCGGATTTCGGCGGCGCGTCGCCGAAGGATTTGCGCAGATGGCTCACGGCCCGGCTCAGCGCATCCGCGGCGTCGTCGGAGCGCGATGCCCGCCCCTCCAGGTTGAAGCCATGGTCCGCCGAGGGGTACTCGACCAAATCGAAGAGGGGCGGCGCCTGTTTCTTCCTGCTCGCCGCGGCGATGTTGCGCGCCATCTCGATCAAGCAGCAGTTCTGATAGGTATCGCGCGCCGCCGCCAGAACAAGCGTCGGCACCTTGGTTCGGCCGACAAATCCGTCCACGTCCTTGATGTAGCTCGTGTACGGATAGAAAGTCACGATGCCGGCGACCAGTTCGGGCATGCGCGTCGCGTAGGCGAGCGAGACGCCTCCTCCCAACGACGCGCCGACGACGCCGACCTTGCCGGGCATGGCCTTGGGCGAGCCTTGCGTTCGCTTCAGCAGGTCGCGCAGCAACTGCTCGCCGCCGCCGTCCTTGAGCCAAAGTTCGTTGCTGTCGACGAGGACCGTGTAGAAGCCCTGCGCGGCAATATCCAGCGCCAACCTCACATAGTTGTTCGGCCCGCTATTGCCCGAGATGAGCACCACGGGCCGCCCCTTGCCGCCCGGCGGTTCGAACTCCCGCTGATACAGGGTTTTCGTCTGCGCCGCCGCCGCCGCGATCCAAGCCGGCAGCATGAAGACGGCCACGGCCAAGGCCATGCAGCTGCGCATTTCCAGCCTCCCAAGTTCCCCGCGTGGGGCCAAACTCGCATGACCCGCGGCGCGGCGTCCAATGGGCGCTACGCGTCGCGGTCCTTGCCGTTGCCGGGCTTGGCGGGGCCGGCCTTGCGGGCCTCTTCCTCGCGCTCGCGGAAATAATCGTCGCTGGTGCGGGTGACACGCGGCGTGCCGTAGGCCATGGGCCGCTTCTCCTCGAAATGGGCGACCACGCGGCAGTTGTCGCACATCTGGAGGGCCTTGATGGCGCTCTCGC
>CAZIVY010000520.1:0-2080 GCA_964542505.1 uncultured Rhodospirillaceae bacterium | reverse complement strand
CGGGCTGGCGATCCCCGCCACGGCGGCGGGCCGCTGGCGCGCGACCGGCGGCGTGGCGCGGCTGATGCTGCGTCTTACGGGGACACGCCTGACGGTCGCCGGAATCGAGAATCTGCCGGCGGGCGGCGGCGTGCTGGCGGTAAATCACTCAAGCTACATCGACGGCCTGTCGATCATGGCGGCGCTGCCGCGGGCGGGGCGGTTCGTGGCCAAGGGCGAACTGAGCCGCCAGTATCTGGCCCGTCAATATCTCGATCCCATCGGCACGATCTTTGTCGAGCGGGGCGACGCGGCGCGGGGCGTGGAGGACGTGGGCAAGGCGGTGGCGGCGGCGGCGGCGGGCGAGCTGACGATCTTTTTCCCCGAAGGCACGTTCCAGCGCCGGCCGGGGCTGCTGCCGTTCCGTCTCGGCGCCTTCCAGGCGGCGGCCGAGGCGCGGGTGCCGGTGGTGCCGGTAGCGCTTACCGGCACGCGCGACATCTTGCGCGGCGGCGGGTGGTTTCCGCGCCGCGGTTCCATCGCCGTCACCATCGGCAAGCCTATTCCGTCAACGGGAGCGGAGTGGAACGCCGTGCTGGGCTTGCGCGAGGCGACGCGGCAGGCGCTGATGGCGGCGGTGAAGGAGCCCGATCTGGCCAGCGAATGGGTGCGCTTCGGCGAATCTCCTGTCCCACGCGGTTGATTTTACGGAAGATTCACGTGGATTTGCGACAAGCGGCGCATGCGCCGCATCCTCGCCCACGGAATTGCATGGCTTGTCGCGCTGCCGTTCCTCGGCGGCTGCGCGGGCGGTGGCGGCGGTGGCGGCGGCGGCGGCCTTAGCGGGCCAGGCCTTGGGCCCGCGCTGTCCGCCGCTTCATATGAAACGCCGGAATTTTTCACCAATTACGGCTTGTCGGGGGTCAAGGCCCAATATGCCTATGCGCCGGGAGCCAGCGGCCTCGGCGTGACTGTCGCCGTCATCGACACCGGCATCGACGTGGACCACCCGGAATTTGCCGGACGCATCGCCCCGGCCAGCGTCGATATCTTTGCCGGCCGTCCGCCGCAATTGGACGATGTCCTCGGCCACGGCACCAACGTGGCCGGCGTCGTGGGCGCGGCGAAGAACGACATCGGCGTGCATGGCGTCGCCTTCAACGCCACCATCCTGGCGATCCGGGCCGATGGGGCCGGAGGCTTGTTCGCGCAGTCGGACCTGGCCAACGCCGTCAATTACGCGGTGGCCCAGGGCGCCCGCGTCATCAACCTCAGCCTGGGTGGTCCGCCGCCGGTGGGCGGGGCTTTTTCCGCCGCGCTGGCCAATGCGGCGGCGCAGGGGGTGATCGTCGCTGTCGCCTCGGGCAACAGCGGCGGGGCGTCGCCGCTTTGCCCGGCGTGCCTGGCGGGCACGGGGACCGGCGGCAATCTGCTGCTGGCGGTGGGCGCCGTCGATCAGAACAATAGCGATTCGGGCTTTCACAACCGCGCCGGAGCAACGGCCAATTTCTTCCTGGTGGCGCCCGGCGTGGCGATACGCACCACGGCGATTGGCGGCGGCCTGGCGACGGTAAGCGGAACCTCATTCGCGGCGCCGCATGTGGCCGGGGCGGCGGCGGTTCTGTTGCAGTTGTTCCCGAGCCTGACCGGCGCGCAAGTCGTGGACCTGCTGCTGGCCACCGCGACCGACCTCGGCGCGCCGGGAACCGATGATGTATTCGGGCGCGGCTTGTTGAACCTGTCGGGCGCGGCGGCGCCGCTAGGCGTTCTTGGCATCCCGGAAAGCGGGTCGGTTTCCGGCGCACGCGCCGACGCCGCCGCGACGCGGCTGCGCCTCGGGCCGGCGTTTGGCGACGCATTGCTGAGCCATCCCGGCCTGGGCCTGGTGGTGGCGCTGGACGGCTATGACCGGCCCTATGCCATCGACTTGCGCCCGCGCGTCACGGCAACCCCACGCGCGCTGGACCTGACGGCCCAACTGCGCGATGGCTCGCGGAGGATCGCCGTGCCGATGTTCGGCGGCGGCCTCATGACGTTGACGCTCGCGGACGCGGCGGATGGCGCGCCCGAAGGCGAATTGCCGCATTTGCTTGGGCACAAT
>CAZIVY010000519.1:0-3472 GCA_964542505.1 uncultured Rhodospirillaceae bacterium | reverse complement strand
CTTCCGTCTCGTCTTGGCCATCGTTCCCTCCGTTCGCCATAACGGATCGGAACGCGGCTCCACTCAAGCCCCCGGTCTCAAAATCGGGGTCCACTTCTGGCGTCTATTGAGCGATCCGGCCCGCGGCTTCACCACTCGCATCGGCCGCGATGACTCGTTAAGGGGACGCCGGCCGCGATAGGCCGTGATGCTCGTAGATGCGCGTGACGCCGTCGGAGCCGAGGTGCCGCAAGAACGCGGCGCCAAAAGCGCCGCCATTACCCACCAAGCCCGCGGCATAGACAGTCGAGAAATCGACGGTCTGGCTCGCGGCCGCCGGCGCTATGTGCCCCATGGGCAGCATCTCGAACAAATCGGGGAAAATGCGCGCGTAGCGCAGCGCCAGGTGCTTGTAGATCAGGCTGACGTCCGCCGCGCCCCCTGCCAGCAGCTCCGGAATCTCGCGGTGGTGGATGCAACTGCTCTTGCGCACGGCGTCGCCGCGAAGGACGCCACGCATCTTGTCGGCCGACCAAGCAAGCACCGGGCAGAGCGAGAGCAATGCGGACTCATAGAGATTGAACGACGCGGCCTCGGTAACCGGGTTTGAAATCGCCAGGCGCACGCCTGGCCGGAAGACGTCGGGCAACGACCGGATGCCTCTCGGATTTCCCTTGGCGGTCAGGAGCGCAAGGCCACTGCTGCGCATGAAGGGTTGGGCTGGGCCGGTGATCGCGCGCTCCGCGGCAAGCTTGTCCAGGATATCGACCGGGCTGATGAAAACATGGGGACGCACCGAAAGTTCGAGATTGCCGACGCGCAGGACACCGGATCGAAGCGCAGCCAGCAGCAGGCGTGGCGGCAATGTCGCGTAGAAGACGTCGCCGGCGTCGGGGCATGCTTGGAGGAAGGACCGCACAGCCTCCTCGAGCGCCATATGATGATTGCCATCGGAAAAGACGACGAGCCTGGCGGCGATCGGATCGCCGTGCAGGTCGAGCACGATATTGGAGCCGGCCAACAGGAGGCGCTCGGCCGCAGCGGGTGGGATTCTGGCGCTTTCTCCTGGCCAGGCTAGGGACACTCCAGCGGCGACCGGCATCGGGTGTCACTCCCCTGCGTTGGCATGCGCGTCACGCGTCGTGGCCGTACGCTCACCAATAGACCTTGACGTGATAGACGGCGACGACAAACGCGGCCGCCAGGATGATGAATGGCAGGTACGGGAGCAGGCCTTGAGACGCGTTCTTCATGGCACTCTACATCCTGAATGGAAGCGGGAAGAAGAAGTCGATGACGTAGAGCGCTCCGGCGACACCGGTGATCGCGCCCAGCATCAATTTTAACAGGTGCTGGGGCACGAACCGTTGCGTCTTGGCGGCGCACCAGGCGCCCATGCAGCCGCCGGCCGAGGCGAAGAGGCCCCAGGCGAATTCGGCGTAGAGGACCTTGCCGGTGACCAGCGGGACCAGAAACGTGTAATTGCAGATGGCCACGAACGACAGCACGATGACGTAGGGAATCGACGCCGCGACCAGCACGTACATCGGCAGCGCGTAGAACGCCGCGAAGATCGGCACCAGCAGGAAGCCTCCGCCAACCCCGATCGCGGAAGCGAACACCGCGACGCCGGCGCCGATCCAGAACAGGGCCGGTTTGCTCATCGACCACTGCTCGCCCCAGAACCCGATGACGATGCGTTTCGCGCTGTTCATGATCGTCTCGACCGGGATGCCCTTGGGGATGCCGCCAGCGGAGTTCCCTTGGGCCTTGGCGCTCGCCACCTCAGACTTGAAGCGCGCCTCGATGCCGCCCGGGCGCGGTTTTCTGAGCGCCCCCCAGCACAAGTGAATGCCGGCAATGGCGAGCGCCAGGCCGACCGCGAAGGTGAACGGCTTGGTGTCGGCGAGCAGGGTCAAGCGGATGAACGGCCCGATCAATGCGCCGACAACCCCGCCGGCGCAGACCCAGAAAGCGAAGTCCCAGTTGAACTGACGATTTCGGATGAAGCCGAACAACGCGCCGAATGGATTAAGAAACGTCAGCAGTTGCGTCGTTGGCGTGACCGATGGCGTATGAAACTGCAGGATGGACATCTGGTAGGGCAGAGCGAAAATCCCGGCGGCCTCGCCGACCACGGCCATGGTGTAGCCGGTCCAGAACCCCATCCAGATGATATGCCAGACCGGCACGCGCACGCCGGCGAGCGGAAACGCGATATCGCCGCCGGGCAGGTAACCGTGCTGAATCTGGGCGGCATAATAGGCGAGGATGAGAAGGCCCGCGCACAGCGGGATCTGCTCGTAGAGGAACTCCTGCATGATGGTTCGCGTCGCGCCAGGCGTGGACCGAGCGGCGGCGGCCTGGAGCGGAGCGGACAGGGGCGTCATCGGTGCATGCTCAGCCCTATGCGGCTGCTTGGTCATGGTTTTCACTCACCTGAAAAGGTTGCTGGCCTTAGCCGCGGCTCGAGAACGCCGGCGACCGGCTACAGCGCGGCGCGTCCGACATATTGCCGCTTGACCGCAAAGTACTCCTTCCATTTGCGCCAGGCGCGCAGACCCTGGATCATTTCCTCGTGCATGTCGCCGATGGGATAGTTCTTCTCCACGGTCTTCCATAGGCCCTTGCGCCGCCGCTCCTCGCGCTGGTCGACGAGCCAGTCGTTGTAGCTCTCGAAAATGATATGGCCCTCCGGCGCCGTCAGCATGGCGGCGCGGAAGCGTCCGTCGACCTCGCGGTAATAGTGAATCTGCTCCTTGCTCAATTCGACCGGATCGACATCGGACTTGTAGCCCGCCTCGGCCAGCTCCTTGCCCGCGACCGAGGCGAATATCCGCTGGTCGCGCAGGCTGAGCAGGTTCTTGTAGATGCCGATGTACTTGTCGCTGGCGGCATGTCCGAGCGGCTTGTGATCCTTGGTAGCGCCGCGGTTCTGCGCCAGATCGGTCTTGTGGAATTCCAGCATTCCCGGCTCGTACTTCTCGCCCAGGAACTCGCAGGTCCGCTTCAGCAGCTTGACCGGGTCCTTGACCAGATCTTCGTATCTCAGATCCATCCACTGCGAGGCGTTGAGCTTCTTGCGCCACGGCTTGACGGCGTTCTGGCACAGCGCCCAACTTTCCGCCGCCGCGAAGATGTTGGTCGGGCCGAACGAGGACTCCAGGTAGTCCGCGCTGGCGTCACGCCCGTCGCGGGTGATGAAAATGAATTGCGCGTTCGGAAAGTCTTCGAGAATCTCCTTGACGAAGAACAGATTGTGCGGCGTCTTCTCGCCCCACCGCGGCTTGTTGCCGCTGACGCGCGCGAACCGTTCGTGCATGGCGGCATAGACGCCGGCAAAGCTTTGTTCCTTGCACTCGGCGATGATCTCATCGACGATGGTGCGGACGTTGACGTTCATGCCCCAAAACGCCGTCTTGAGACCGAACACCATCTCCTCGACGAGGACGCGGAAATTCTCCTTCTTCGAGAGATCGCCGTAGCTGTACAA
>CAZIVY010000518.1:0-2336 GCA_964542505.1 uncultured Rhodospirillaceae bacterium | reverse complement strand
GGTCGCCACCATGTGCACGATCTCGGCTTCGGCATAGCCGAATTGCGTGGCGCCGAAATGGATCGAGTTGAGGACGGCGGCGACCGCATGGGCGAGCACCGGCGCCGAGCCGCCACCCACGGGTGTGTCGTCCAGCCACAGCGCCTGCATCAGCGTCACGGAGGGATTGTTGGTCAGGCCGAAACCAAAAACAGCCGAGAACAAGGTTCCATGCGGGGCCAACAGATAGGCGTTCACCGCCGCTTGCGTCAGGGCGCCGGCCGTGACCGCGCCCGCCAGGTCGTCCATCGAGGGAACCGAATAGTCGGTGCATGTTCCGTGTTGGTTGCTGAGGGGATTGCAGGGACCGACGACATAATTTGGCCACTGAGTGGGATGGGTTTTCCAGTAACCGGGATTAAGGCCGTGGCAATCCGCCGCATCCGGGCGAGACATGTTGCCCGACAGCGTTCCGGAGACGGTGCAGACATTAGCCAGCGCCGGGCGGCTGGCCAAAGTGACGATGGCCGGCACCGCCGCCGCGCCGCCAAGAATCACGCGCCGGCGCGATGCGCCGGGGTCGTTCTTGGCCGCCGCGCCGCCGGCGGCCCGGCCGGTGGGCGGATTCTTGCCTCCGGACTTGCGCGAACCGCCCGCGGGCGATCCAGACCGACGATCTTTCATGACGGCAATGCCTTGTTTCCAGGTACGGCGAGACGCCTAGCGCCACCATAGCCAAGGCGTTGTTAAGCTTCCGATAACAAGCGCTGCAAACGCGCCGGGCGGCGCAGCCGCCCTCAGCCATATGACAGGCGCGCAGAGCGCGCCGGACGGCGCAGCCGCCCTCAGCCCCGGCCGTTCAGCAATTCGAGGTCGGCCAGCAACTGCGCCAAATTGCCGCCGCCGATCATCGTCGCCACCATGTGCACGATCTCGGCCTCGGTATAGCCGAACATCGCCGCGCCGAAATGGACCGAGTTGAGGATGGCGGCGACGGCGTGGCCGAGCACCGGGGCGTCGTCGGCCCACAACGCCTGCATCAAGGTCAGCGTGGGGTCGATGGTCAGGCCGGAACCGAAAACGGACGAAAACAAGGTTCCCTTCGGAGCCAGCAGATAGGCGTCGACTTCCGCCTGCGTCAGGGCCCCGGCGATGACGGCGCCCGCCAGGTCATCCGTCGAGGGAACCGAATAATCCGAGCATGTCCCGCTCGGATTGCTGAGCGGATTGCAGGGACCGACCACGTATTTTGGCCATTGGCCGGGATGAGTTTGCCAGTAGCTGGGCGTAAGGCCGCGGCAATCCACCGCGTCCGGGCGCGACATGTTGCCCGACAGCGTTCCGGAGACGGAGCAGACATTGGCCAGCGCCGGGCGGCTGGCCAGGGTGACGATGACCGGAGCCATGGCGCCGCCGCCGAGGACGAAGCGCCGGCGCGATGTGTTGGGGGCATCCTTGGGCGGCGCGCCGACGGCGATCTGGCCCTTGGGCTGGTTCTTGCCGTCGGTCCTGCCCGATCCGCCCGTGGGCGATCCAGACTCGCGATCCTTCATGACAGCAATGCCTTGTTTCCCGGTACGACGAGACGCCTAACGCCACCATAACCACGGCGTTGTTAAGCTTCCGATAACGAACACCGTAAATGCTGGGCTCGTCGTGGTCCGGCGCCGTCTATCCGGCGCAGCCGTTCAGCGCCATGAGGTCCGCGAGCAATTTGCGGCTTTGGCCGGCCAGCATTCTGGTTCGCGTCATGTGCACGATATCGTCCTTGCCGTAGCCGAATTCGCTGACGCCGAAATAGAGCGCGTTCAGCGCCGCGGCGGCCGCGTGCGCCAGGACCGGCGCCATCGCCGGCCCTTCACTGGCATCGCTGTCCGCGGCGCCGTCGAGCCAAAGCGCCTGCATCAGCGTCAGGCGCGCGTCGTGGCTGACGCCGGCGCCGAACACCTCGGCGAACAGCGCGCCCCGCGGCGCCGAGGAATAAGCGCGCGCGTCGCCGCCGCTGAGGCGTCCGTCCAGCACGGCCTTGGTCAATTTTTCCGGTTCGGGCACCGAGAAATCCGGCCGCGCGTCGCCGGCGGCCATCGCCGCGTCGCCCCGTGGCAGGGGATTGCGGGGACCGGGTTCGTAGACCGGCCAGGCTTCCGGGTGCGTTCGCCAGAACTCCGGCGGCAAGCGGCGGTCGGTTGCTTCCCTTGGAACCGGCGCCCGCCGCTGGGCGCCGGGCGCGGCGGCACGCGGATGAAGCGTTACGATCGAGCTCGCCTTGACGCGGCGCGATGTCCGGCGCGCGGGCGCGAGTTTCGTTTCATCCTCGGCGGCCGCAACCGCCGCTACCGGCGGCCGACGCAATCGTT
>CAZIVY010000517.1:0-2533 GCA_964542505.1 uncultured Rhodospirillaceae bacterium | reverse complement strand
AGGCGCGGCACGCCCGGCGCGGCGCGCGGCGCGCTGCTCGCCACGGCCATGAACGACAGCCCGGAAGGGCGCTTGATCGTGGGGCCGGACGGCAAGGCGGCGTTCGCCAACCTCGCCTACCGCGACATGGCGGGGGTGGATGCCGGCGGGCCCGGCGATGTCGCCCGGGTGCCAGTGCTGGCCGATCTTTTCACCGGCGATGGCGACATCGCCGAACGGCTGCGCCGGCTGGAGCGCACGGCGCGCGGCGGCCATGGCGGCCGCGACGAGCTGGGCTTGCGGGACCGCGACGGCGGCGCGCGCTGGCTTAGCGTCGATGCGTACGCCCTGGCCGGGGCGCCCGGCCACGTGGTGTGGGACGTGAGCGACACCACGCTCTGGCACGATGTGCAAACCGCCATCCAGGACGAGCAGGACAAGCTCGCCGACTTCATCGACAACGCCCCGGTGGGCTTCTATTCCATCGACCAGGACGGCCGCTTCCGTTTCGTCAACCGCACGCTGGCGGGCTGGCTCGGCGTGACGGCGGAGGAATTGACCGGCGGCGGCGGCCTGATCGCCGACATCGTGGAGGACGCCGACGCGGCGGCGTCGCTGGTGCCGCGCGCCGGCGGCTCGCTGACGCGCGAACGCGACGTGACGCTCAAGGGGCGCGATGGGGCGGCGCGGCAGGTGCGCATCACCCAGTCGGTGGCCACCGACGCCGGCGACGGCCGGCTGCGCACGCGCTCGGTCGCCCGCGATCTCACCGACGAGCTGGCGTGGCGCGAGGCGTTGCGCCAGGCGGAGGCGCATTTCAGCCGCTTCTTCCAGGCGGCCCCCATCGGCATCCTGGTGGTGGACGCCCAGGATCGGGTGAGCGAGGCCAACGAGGCGTTCCGCCAGCTCACCGACATGGGCGACGGCGCGGACGTGTCGCTGCTCGACCTGGTGCGCAAGGACGACCGCGCCGATCTCAGGATCCGGCTGGCGCTGGCCCGGCGCGGCGAAGCGCAGGCGGCGCCGCTGGAAGTGCGGTTGCAGAAGAACGAGCGCGTGGTCCACGCCTATGTGGGCAGCGTCGATCCCGGCGGCGGCGGCGGCGAGCGCCTGTTGCTGCACCTCATCGACGTGAGCGAGCAGAAGCGGCTCGAGGTGCAGTTCGCGCAAAGCCAGAAAATGCAGGCCATCGGCCAGTTGGCGGGCGGCATCGCCCACGACTTCAACAACCTGCTGACGGCGATGATCGGCTTCTGCGACCTGCTGCTGCTGCGCTACCAGCCGGGCGACCAGTCCTTCGCCGACGTCATGCAAATCAAGCAGAACGCCAACCGCGCCGCCAATCTGGTGCGCCAGTTGCTGGCCTTTTCCCGTCAACAGACCTTGCGGCCCAAGGTGCTGGCGGTGACCGACGTGCTGGCAGATCTGCGCAACCTGCTCGGGCGCCTGATCGGCGAGCGGATCGAGCTCAAAATGGTTCACGGGCGCGACCTCTTCCCGGTGCGCGTGGACCATGGGCAGTTGGAACAGGTGATCATCAACCTGTCGGTGAACGCCCGCGACGCCATGGCCAATGGCGGCGTCCTCGCCATCCGCACCGCTAATGTCACCGCCGAGGAATCGCAGCGGCTGGGCCACGACCTGATGCCGGCGGGCGACTATGTGCTGATCGAGGTGGCGGACACGGGCAAGGGGATCGCGAAGGAGAATCTGGGCAAGATTTTCGAGCCCTTCTTCACCACCAAGGAAGTGGGCGCCGGCACCGGCCTCGGGCTCTCCACCGTCTATGGCATCATCAAGCAGACCGGCGGCTTCGTCTTCCCCGAAAGCGAGGTGGGCAAGGGCGCCATCTTCCGCGTCTACCTGCCGCGCCACCGGCCGCAGGCGGGGGAGACGGAGGCGAGCACGGAGACGGTCAAGCGGCCGATCCGCGATCTCACCGGCAAGGGCACCGTGCTGCTGGTGGAGGACGAGGACGCGGTGCGCACCTTCGCGGCGCGGGCGCTGCGCAACAAGGGCTATACCGTGCTCGAGGCAAGTTCGGGCGAGGCGGCGCTCGAACTCGTCAACAGCGCGAAGCACCAGATCGACCTCTTGGTCAGCGACGTGGTGATGCCGAACATGGACGGCCCGACGCTGGCGAAGCGGGTGCTCGAATCGCACCCGCTGATGAAGATCATCTTCATTTCCGGCTACGCCGAGGACGCCTTCCGCAAGAACCCGCAGGCGCCGCGCGAGATCAATTTCCTGCCCAAGCCGTTCTCGCTCTCGCAACTCGCCGGCAAGGTCAAGGAAGTCATCTCCGCCGGGCGGTGAGGGACGCCCCTGGCGGCCCCGGTTTCCAGCCGAATCCCGTGGCGTTCCAAGGCCTTGAAAATAATGCTTGCGCATGAGAACAAAACAGGTACAGTGACGCCCGCCGTTGCACCCGCAAAGGCGTCGTGAAATAACAGGAGCGCCGCATGTCGCAGCCCAACATCCGCCTGGTCGAAAAGGACAACATGGACCGCAGCAAGGCGCTCGACGCCGCCCTGGGCCAGATCGAACGCGCGTT
>CAZIVY010000516.1:0-1771 GCA_964542505.1 uncultured Rhodospirillaceae bacterium | reverse complement strand
CGCCACGCTGGTGCCGACGGACCTGAGCGACGGCCTGGCCATCGATGGACTCGCGGCGCCGCTTTTGTCCCGCTTCGGACGCCTCGATATCCTGGTGGGCAACGCGGCGACGCTTGGCCGGCTGACGCCCTTGCCGCATTTCCCGCCGGACCTGTGGCACGAGGTTTTCGCCGTCAACGTGCACGCCAATTGGCGGCTGCTCCGGGCGCTGGACCCGCTGTTGCGCGCATCGCCGGCCGGGCGCGCCATTTTCGTCACCTCCGGCATCAGCCGCGTGCTCGCCGCCTATTGGGGCGCCTACGCCGCGAGCAAGGCGGCGCTGGAGGCCATGATCGCGGTCTATGCCAAGGAGATCGCGACGACGCCGGTGCGGGTCAATCTGGTCAACCCGGGACCGATGCGCACGCGCATGCGGGCGGAAGCGTTTCCCGGCGAGGACCCGTTGCAATTGCCGCCGCCGGAATCGATCGCGGGAAAATTCGTCGCCTTGGCCGAACCGGCGTGCGCGCGCCACGGCGAGCTGGTGGCGCTCGACCGCTGACTAAAGCTTGAGGCCCTTGACGCCGGCGAGCACGGCGCCATCGAATTGAGCGCCCTCGGTGTTGGCGCCGGTGAAGTCGGCGCGCCCAAGATCGGCGCCGCGCAAATCCGCGTTGCGCAAATCGGTATTGCGCAGGTCGGCTCCCACCAGCCGCGCATCGCGCAAGATGACGCCGTTCAGATTGGCGTCGGTCAGTTTCGCCCGCTCCAGATTTGACGTGTTTCGGTGACGTTCGCGGCCGACGATCTCCACCGGTCCGATATTGGCGTTGGTGAGGTTGGCGTTCACCAGAATGGCGCGTTGCAGATTGATCCCGCGCATGTCGGCCTGGGTCAAGTCGGCCTCGCGCAGGTCGGCGAGGCTTAGATTGGCCATGGCCAGTTCCGCCTTGGGCAAGCGGGCGCCGCGCAGCGCGGCGCGCTCGAGCATGGCGGCGGCAAGATTGACCTTGGTGAGGTCCTTACCGCTCAGGTCCACGTCCTGCAACTGGGCGCGGGCGCCCTGCTTGCTGGACGAGTTGACCCATTGTTCGTGCTGGGAAAGAATCTCGTCGAGGGTGCCGCCGACATTCGGGCGCTTCGCGGCGCGCATGGCCTGGCGCACGGATTCGAGCTTGAGCGCCGTTTCGTCGAGCACCGCGCCGCGCAGATCGGTGTCGGTGAGGTTGGCGCCCTCGAGCTTGGCGCCCATGAGCGTGGCGCCCGCCATGGTGGCGCCCTTGAGGTTGGCGCCCCCCAGATCGGCGTTGTCGAGGACGGTGCCGATGAGCACGGAATTCCGCAGATCGGTATTGCGCAGGTCGGCGCCGCGCATGTTGGCGTCGGTGAAGTCCGCCTGCAGGGCGAATCCCTTGCTCATGTGGGCGCCGGAAAAATCGGCGCGGCGCGCGATGATGGCGGTAAGCTCCGACGGCTGTCGCTCGTGCTCCAGCATGTGCGGCGTGCCCTGCTTGTCGTAGCGGGCGAGCCCGGCGTCGCGGAAATCGGCATCGACCAGGATGGCGTCGCTGAGCTCGGCGCCGCGCAGGCAGGCGCCGCGCAGGTCGGCGCGCGTGAGGTCGGCGCCCTCGAGATTGGCCATGCGCAAGTCGGCGCCGTAAAGATCGGCGAGAGCGAGGCGCGTCCGGTACAAGCGCGCCATGCTGAGCTTGGAGCCCGAGAGCACGATCTGCTCCAGGTTGCGGCCGCTGAGATCGACGCCCGACAGGTCGTGAAAGCGCAACGAGGCGCG
>CAZIVY010000515.1:0-5686 GCA_964542505.1 uncultured Rhodospirillaceae bacterium | reverse complement strand
ACTTCCGAATAATAGCGTTCCACCTGCGCCGCCGCCACCGAACCCACGGCATAGGCCTCGACGATCCGGCCGTCGGGCTTGTCGAAGACCACGCCCACCCCTTCGACCTCGGTCAGTCCGCCCATAAGCGGCACATCGACGGCGGCGGCGAGAAATTTTTCCGCCGCCACGGCCGGTCCCGCGAATGCACAAGCCAGCGCCAATGCCAGCGCCGCCATGACCCTTGTTCGTGACATGGGGAAAAGGTTAGCAAAATCCGCCGCGTCCGCCTACCGCCATCGGTTCACTTCTGGCAAGAGGCGCAATAGAAGGTAGAGCGCCCGCTTTGCACCAGGCGGCGAATGGGCCTCCGGCAATGGGAACAGGGCTTGCCGGCGCGGTCATAAACCTGGAATCGTTCCTGAAAGAAGCCGATCTCGCCCGACGCCTGGACATAATCGCGCAGGCTGGAGCCGCCGGCGGCGATGGCGTCGTTCAGCACCTCGCGCACGGCGGCGGCCAAGCGAACGGCGCGCTCGCCGTGCACGGTTGCGCACTTCCGCCGGGGCGAAATTCCGGCGCGGAACAGCGCCTCGCTGGCGTAGATATTGCCGATCCCCGCCACCACCCGCTGGTCGCACAAGGCGGATTTGATCGGCGCCCGCTTGCCTTTAAGCCTCGCCGCCAGCGCGTCGCCGGTGAATTCGGGCGCCAGCGGCTCGGGCCCCATGTGCTTGAATAAGGGATGCGAATCGAGATCGGCCCGGCGCGCCAGGTCCATGAGCCCAAAGCGGCGCGCGTCGTTGAAGCGCAGTTCCACCTCGGCGTCGGTGGTCACCGAGACATGATCGTGGCGTCCCCTGGGCGGCGCCGGCCGGGGCGCCATGACGAACCGGCCCGACATGCCCAAATGAATCAGCCAGGTCCACCCGTCGTCCAGGTCCGCCAGCAGGTACTTTCCTCGCCGCCGCAGGGCCAGGATCCGCCGGTCGCGTAGCCGGCGGGCAAAGCCCGACGGCAGCGGGCGGCGCAGATCGGCCCGGCCGACGAAGACTTCTGTCAGCCGGTGGCCTTCCAGCACCCCTGTCAATCCGCGGCGAATGGTCTCGACTTCCGGCAGTTCCGGCATGCGGTCAGGTTCCTTCCCCCTCCGATATAGCGCACCCCGAAGCCCTTGGGATATGGTCGCCTGATGACCGACGAACAACGTCCAGGCGACGCCAGTTTCGGCTTTCGCGACGTGCCCCGCGCCGACAAGGCCCGCCTTGTGCGCGACGTTTTCGACCGCGTGGCCGGGCGCTACGACGTGATGAACGATCTTATGTCGGTAGGCGTTCACCGCTTGTGGAAGCGGGCCATGATCAACTGGCTGGCGCCCCGCGACGGGATGCGCCTCCTCGACATGGCGAGCGGGACCGGCGACATCGCCTTTCGCGTGCAAGCCGCCGCCCCGCGCTCGGCGATCACCGTCGCCGATATCAATTTCCGCATGCTGGAAGTTGGCCGTGACCGCGCCATCGACGGCGGACAGCAGCCCAACATCGAGTGGATTTGCGCCGACGCCGAGGCGCTCCCCTTCAACGCGGCGAGCTTCGACGCCTACACTATAGCTTTCGGCATACGCAATATGACCAGCATCCCCCGTGCGCTGGCCGAGGCGCGGCGGGTGTTGAAGCCCGGCGGCCGCTTTCTCTGCCTGGAATTTTCCCAGGTTCGCGTTCCCGGCCTCGACAGACTTTACGCTGCTTATTCCTTCGCGGTTCTGCCCCGTCTCGGCCAAATGGTGGCCGGTGACGCCGATGCCTACCGTTATCTGGCCGAAAGCATTCGCCGCTTTCCCAACCAAGCGGCATTCGCCGCCATGATCGCCGAAGCCGGCCTGGCTCAAGTCAAGGTGCGCGATCTTTCCGGGGGCATCGCCGCCCTGCATTCCGCCTGGCGCCTCTGAGCCCATGTTCGCGCCGCTGCGCCATTCGCTTCGGCTGCTTGCCATGGCGCGCATCCTGGCCCGGCATGGGGTTCGGTTTCCGCCTGGGGCGGGGGAATCTCCGTCCTTGCTGGCCAAGGTCTTGGGCCTGTTTGCGCGCCAGGACGCCGCCGGCAAGCGTCCGGGTGAGCGCCTCGCCGCCGCCCTCTTTGAACTGGGACCCAGCTTTATCAAGCTTGGGCAGGCGCTATCGGTTCGCTCCGACCTGATCGGCGAGGAGCTGGCGGCGGATTTGGGCCGGTTGCGCGACCGCTTGCCGCCCTTTCCCGCCGCCGACGCCCGCGCCGCCATCGCCGCCGAGCTCGGCCAGCCGGTGGAGAATCTATTCCAAGACTTCGACGACCGCCCGGTGGCGGCGGCCTCCATCGCGCAGGTCCACTTCGCGGTCACGGCGGAGGGCCGCGAGGTCGCGGTCAAGGTCTTGCGCCCCGGGGTCGAGGCGGCCTTCCGCCGCGATCTGGAACTTCTGTTTTGGCTGGCGGGTTGGGGCGAGCGCATGTTCCCCCATTGGCGCCGCCTGCGGCCGGTCAAGGTGGTGGAGACCTTGGCCCAATCGGTGGCGCAGGAAATGGATTTGCGCCTGGAAGCCGCCGCCGCGGTGGAATTGGCGATCAACTTCAAGGGCAACACGGATTTCCGCGTGCCGGAAGTGGACTGGCAGCGCACCGGGCGGCGCGTGCTGACCGCGTCCCGCGTCCACGGCATCCCCATCGACGACCGCGCGGCGCTGGTGGCCGCGGGCCACGATCTGCGCGCGCTCGCCCAGCGCATCCTGCGCGTCTTTCTCAATCAGGCGTTGCGCGACGGCATGTTTCACGCCGACCTGCACCAGGGAAACCTGTTCGTCGCCGCCGACGGGGCCATCGAAGCGGTGGATTTCGGCATCGTCGGCCGCCTGGACCGGCCCACCCGCCAGTTCATGGCCGAAATGCTGCTGGCTTTCCTCAGCGGCGACTACAAGCGCGCCGCCGAGGTGCATTTCGCCGCCGGCTACGTCCCCGAAAGCCGGTCGGTAGAGGCTTTCGCCCAGGCGCTGCGCTCCGTGGGCGAGCCGATCCTTGGCCGCCCGGTGAATCAGATATCCATCGGCCGGCTGCTGGCGCATCTTTTCCAGGTCACCGAGGCTTTCGCCATGCAGACCCAACCCCAGCTTCTGCTGCTGCAAAAGACCATGGTGGTCGCCGAAGGCGTCGCCCGCGAGCTTGACCCGGAAATCAACTTCTGGACCGCCAGCCGTCCGGTGATCGAGCAGTGGATGAACGAAAACCTGAACCCCGAGGCGCGCCTTCGCCATGCGGCGGCGGACATAAGCGAGGTGGCGCAAAGCCTGCCCGCGCTCCTCTCCACCGTGCGCCAGGCGGCCGGCCTCATCGGCGACAGCGGCATTCGCCTCGACGCCGAGGGCTTGCGCCTCCTGGCCGACGCCCAGGCCAGTGGCCGGCGCCCGCTCACCGTCGCGGCTTGGCTTATTGCCGGCACGCTGGCGGCGCTTCTGCTCCTGCGGGCGCTCTAATATAAGGGTTGTCCCGGCGGGGCCGTCGCGTTAGGTTTTATTTACAAAGTTCGTCCGTAGTATTGACGGATTATCGTGGCCCATTCGAAGCGCATCCTGCTCATCGTCGGCGGCGGCATTGCCGCCTATAAGGTATTGGAACTTATCCGCCGCCTTGGCGAGCGGGGTGTCGGCAGCCGCGTCATTCTGACCAAGGGGGGCGCGGAATTCGTCACCCCCCTGTCCCTCGCCGCTCTGAGCGGCGGCAAGGTTTACAGCGATCTGTTCTCGCTCACCGACGAAAGCGAGATGGGCCACATCCAGCTTTCCCGCGACGCCGATCTGCTGGTGGTGGCGCCCGCCACCGCCGACATCATCGCCCGCATGGCGAGCGGGCAAGCCAATGATCTGGCGACCACGGCGCTGCTGGCCACGGACAAGCCGGTCCTCATCGCCCCGGCGATGAACGTGCGCATGTGGCATCATCCCGCCACCCGGCGAAACCTGGCGCGGTTGCGGGCCGACGGCATCGCCCAAGTGGGGCCGAACGAAGGCGACATGGCGTGCGGGGAATTCGGCCTTGGCCGCATGGCCGAGCCGGACGAGATCCTGGCCGCCATCATGGCGCATGTCGCCGGGCCCAGCGCCCGGCCGCTTGCCGGCCACAAGGCGCTGGTAACGTCGGGTCCCACCTACGAGGCCATCGATCCGGCGCGCTATATCGCCAACCGGTCGTCCGGCCGCCAGGGCCACGCGGTCGCCCGCGCACTGGCCGATCTGGGCGCCGATTGCGTCTTGATTTCCGGGCCGACCGCGCTGCCCGACCCGCCCGGCGTGAAGACCGTGCGCGTCGAATCGGCGCGCGACATGCTGGCCGCCTGCGAGGCGGCGCTGCCGGTGGCCGTGGCCGTATGCGCCGCCGCCGTCGCCGACTGGCGGGTGGCCGCGCCGGCCAAGCAGAAAATCAAGAAAAACGGCGCCACGCCCACCCTCGATCTGGTGGAGAACCCCGACATTTTGCACAGCCTGTCGCTCCGCAACCGCGACCGCCCGGCGCTGGTGGTGGGCTTCGCCGCCGAGACCGAGGACTTGCTGAAAAACGCCGAGGCCAAGCGCCGCCGCAAGGGCTGCGACTGGATGGTGGCGAACGATGTCAGCGCCGCCACCGGCACCTTCGGTGGCGATTTCAATCAGGTGCATGTGCTCACCGCCGCCGGCGCCGAATCCTGGCCCAGGCTCGACAAGTCGGCGGTAGCGCGCCGCCTGGCGGAACGCATCGCCGCGCATTTCGGGGCGCAAGGCTCCAAGCCGTGAACGAGCTTGCGGTGCAGGTGCGCCGGCTTGCCAATGGCGCCGGCTTGCCGCTCCCCGGTTACGCCACCGCGGAAAGCGCCGGCATGGACCTGCTAGCAGCGGTAACAGCGGATATCGCGCTGGCGCCGGGAACCCGCGCGCTGGTGCCCACTGGCATCGCCATCGCATTGCCGGCGGGATTCGAGGCGCAGGTGCGGCCGCGCTCCGGCCTCGCGCTTCGCCACGGCGTTACCGTGCTCAATACGCCCGGCACCATCGACGCCGACTACCGGGGCGAGATCGGTGTGGTGCTCGCCAATCTGGGGACCGAACCCTTCGTGGTCCGGCGCGGCGAGCGGGTCGCGCAACTGGTCATCGCACCGGTGGCGCGGGCCGGCTGGCGGGAAGTGAGCGCGCTCCCGCCCAGCGGCCGCGGCGCCGGTGGCTTCGGCTCCACCGGGACAAGCGGATAAAGCCCCGTGCTTCGTCCCCCACGCAAACTGGTTTACGCGCTGGAAGCGGTGGTGGACATCGCCTACAACGCCCGCCCGGAGCCCGTGCAAGCCAAGCGCATCACCGAGCGCCAAGGCGTTCCCCAGCGTTATCTGGAACAGGTCATGCAGCACCTGGTGCGCGCCGGTATCCTGAAGGGCGTGCGCGGCCCGCGCGGCGGTTACACCCTGGCGCGCGAGCGCCGGCGCATCAGCGTCGGCGAGGTGGTGCGCGTGATCGAGGCCATGGACACGGAGGGCGACGAGGAAACGCTGGACGCCGGCTCCGACCTTGGCCGGCGCGTGGTGCGCCCGCTATGGCAGGAACTGACCGACGCCATGTTGACCCGGCTCGACGGCATTTCCCTCGAGGACTTGTGCGCCAAGGCGCGCGATCTGGGGGTGCGCCCGGTTAGCCGCGATGCCGGCGACTTCGCCATCTAG
>CAZIVY010000514.1:0-4535 GCA_964542505.1 uncultured Rhodospirillaceae bacterium | reverse complement strand
ACCCGGGTGACCTTGATCGATTGTTCGAGCAGATTGCCGTTGTCGGCGATCTGGTGGAGCGGCCAGGACTTGCCCTCAAAGCGCAACTGCAGGCGGACGAAGCGCGCCGGCCCGATGTTGAGGACGCGGAAGCGGTAGCGGCGGCGCTTGACGTTGAAAAAAGGCTTGATCTTGCCGTTGACGGTGATGTGGTCGCCAAGGAAGCCGTCGTCGTTGAACACGTCGTAGATCAATTCTCCGTTTTCATCGAAATGCTTGTCGGCGATGACCATCGGTATGTCGTAGTCGGTGGCGGGGTTGCGGGTCCACTGCCCGTTTGAATAACTGTAACCCGCGTTGGGCATGCGCCAGCCCTTGGTCTCGTCGCCGGTGTCCTTTTCGTCGAAAATCCGCCCGATCTTCGCCTGGCCCTTGTAGACATTGTGCGCCGTGAATTCCGGCCGGTGCTGGTGGGTGAACACCGTGGTCAGCGTCTCGCGCGCGTCGCCGCCGTACGACCCGTTGGCATGCCAGGTCTCGTAGCCCGCGTGCTTGGACGGGCTTTCGCTGAAGCCGGCCCGCGCCAGGGTGTAATGGCAATCGTTGTATTCGCCCGGCTTGTTTCCCGGCGCGGGTAGCGCGGGATCGGCGTAGTCCCACGGGCAGCCGTCGGATTCGGGCGCGGTGTGGAAATTGTGCAGGTGGTTGATGGTCTGCGGGATGCCGAAGCCCGTATGGGTGGCGAGCGGCGGCAGGTCGTTCATGATGCGCAGCACCGCCGGCTGGCCGTAGCGCATGTCGATGGTCGTGCCCGGATATTTGCCGTCGAAGCCCCAGATCTTGCTGGGGTTGTTCCACCCCGAACAGAAATGATGGTCGGCCTCGCGCACGCTGGTGTAGTAATATTTCTGCGCTGGGAACTTGTTCCAGTATTGGTGGAACGTCGGATCGTGCGATTTAAACGCGTACGAGCAAGGTCCCGCGCTATAGTGTGTCGTCGGATTCACCGCCTGCATCACCGCGGGAACCGGCATCTCCTCGGTAAACGAAAAGTCGCCGGCATAGGGGCTGGGCGCCAGATCCAGGACGTCGTTGGTCTGCCCCAGCGCGCCGCCGGTCTTCAGGATGCCGGCCGAACCGGTGATTACGCCCATTTTCAGCGCCTCGCGCCGGGTCAGGCGCGCCGCTATGGCCTGTTTCAGCAGTTCCACCTGCCGGCGGGCTTCGCGTGTTTTGCGCGTCATCATGATACGGTTCCCTTAGATCTTGCTGTTTTGATGATGATGGTTGTCGCCGGACGCGACCGCCGCCGCCGGCACCGCCGGCTGGCCGATGCCGGCGTCCATCACCGAGCCGGTGACCGAGTGGTAGATGCCCTCCGGCCGGCCGAGCGCCGGGCAGCCCGCCCAGCGCCGCAGCCTGTCGTTGCCGTAGCGCAGGATGCCGGTATGGGTATCGGCGATGAGGTCGAGTTCGGGATCGGGGTCGTAGAAGTTCAGGCTTCGGCGCACCGCCAGCATGTCCTCGGGCGTGCCCGTCAGCAGCTGCCAGCCCGCCCCGATGCCGTACACCTCGGCGAATTGCTTCAGCAGTTCCGGGCTGTCGCGTTCGGGCTGCAGCGTGATCGAGATCATGTGCACGTCGCGCCCGACCCGCCCGCCGAACATGCCGTAAACCCGCTGCAGGTTCTGGGTGACCAGCGGGCAAACCTCGCCGCATTCGGCGAAGAAAGCGTTGACCATCACCACCTTGTTCTTGATTACGTCGTCGTAGAAACGCAGCCCTTGACCGTGCTGGTTGACGACTTCGACATTGGGGATGGAATTGGCCCGCGATCGCCCGCGGGCGCCGGCGGGGGCCCCATCGGCCAACGCCTTGCTGCCCGCGATCCAAGCCGCCCCCGCCGCGAGGCCCAAGGCGGCCAAGGTTCCACTGAAGATTGCTTGACGGCGCTGCATGTTTCTCTCCCTGCGTTTTACAGGGGAGGCAGGCGCTCGCCGGATGAATTTGCCCCCAGCCAATCCGCTGGCCGGCGATGCACAGGTGCCCCCACCTTGCGTTCGCTGGGCCAAATATTCCCGATTGGAACTATTAAAAGTAGTGGCGCAAAAGAATAGGTATCCCACTAAGGGGAATATTCCATGCATAATACGTAATCGTCGATTATCGCTCGAAAGGATAGTATCCGAAAGAGTCCGTGCCTATCCTTTTGGGGTATATCGCGCCGCGGTCTTCGACTTTTGACCGTTCGCCCAGAGGAGCGGCCCGAGCGAAGCGAGGGATGCGTCTCGCCCTTCGACGCGCGCATTCGCGCGGCGCTCAGGGTAAGGGGGCGAACGAGGCCGTCCATGCTTCGAGACACCGCGCGGCGGGCCTGTCCTGAGCGACGCGCGGAGCGCGCGTCGACGCGCGCCGACCTCCCCCGTCGAGGGGGAGGTGGTAAGACTTTCCCCTCCCCCCTTGCGGGGGAGGTGCAAACCGCGCAGCGGTTTGCGGGGTGGGGGGATGGCCGCTACAGCCCCTTGGCGCGCTCGCGCAGCACGAATTTCTGGATCTTGCCCGTCGAGGTTTTCGGCAGGTCGGTGAACACCACCGTCTTCGGGCATTTGAACCTGGCCAGGCGCTCGCGGGTGAAGGCGATGATGTCGCCGGCGGTGGCGTTCTGCCCGCTTTTCAGGGTGACGAAGGCGCAAGGCGTCTCGCCCCATTTTTCGTCCGGGCGGGCGACGACCGCCGCCTCCATCACCGCCGGGTGCAAATAGAGCACGCTCTCCACTTCCAGCGTCGAGATGTTTTCGCCGCCGGAAATGATGATGTCCTTGGAGCGGTCCTTGATCTGGATATAGCCGTCCGCGTGCAGCACCGCCAGGTCGCCGGAATGGAACCAACCGCCGGCCAGCGACTCGGACGTAGCCTTCGGATTCTTCAAATAGCCCTTCATGACGATGTTTCCGCGGAACATGATCTCGCCCATGCTCGCCCCGTCGGCCGGCACGCGCGTCATCGTTTCCGGGTCCATCACCGTCAGGTCTTCGAGCATGTGGTAGCGCACCCCCTGGCGCGCCTTCAGCTCGGCGCGCTTGTCCGCGGGCAGCGCGTCCCAGGCTTCGTGCCAGTCGCACACCACCGCCGGGCCGTAGGTTTCGGTGAGGCCATAGACATGGGTGACGCGAAAGCCCATGCCCTCCATGGCCCCGATCACCGCCGCCGGCGGCGCGGCGCCCGCGGTCATGCAGTTGATGCCGGCGCGCAAGCCCGCTTTGATTTCGGCGGGGGCGTTGATCAGCAGCCCGAGCACCGTCGGCGCGCCGCAGAAATGGGTCACGCCGTCGCGCGCGAAGGCGGTGAAAATCAGCTTCGGGTCCACGCGCCGCAAGCACACATGCGTGCCCGCCAGCGCCGTGATCGTCCACGGAAAGCACCAGCCGTTGCAATGGAACATGGGCAGCGTCCACAGATAGACCGGATGCCGGCTTAATCCCCAGGCCAGCACGTTGTTGACCGCGTTCAGGTACGCGCCCCGGTGGTGATAGACCACGCCTTTCGGATTGCCGGTGGTGCCCGAGGTGTAATTGAGCGCGATCGCCGACCATTCGTCCGCCGGCCCGGCCCAGGCGAAATCGGGGTCGCCCTGGGCGATGAAGTCCTCGTATTCCACCGCCCCGATGCGCTCGCCGGCGCTTAATCCGGGATCGTCGATGTCCACCACCAAGGGCCGCACCAAGGCCTGCGCCAGCGCCGCCTTGATGACGGCGGAAAATTCGCGGTCCGCCAGCAGCACCTTGGCTTCGCCGTGATCGAGAATGAAGGCGATCGCGGCGGCATCGAGGCGCGTGTTGATGGCGTTCAGCACCCCGCCGGCCATGGGCACGCCGAAATGGGCCTCCAAATGCGCCGGGATGTTGGCCGCCACCACCGCCACCGTGTCGCCCTCGCGAATGCCGTGCCGGACCAGCGCCGAGGCCAGCCGCCGGCAGCGCGCATAGAGCTCGCGATAGGAAAAGCGGCGCTCGCCGTGCACCACCGCCAGGCGGTCGGGGTAGACGTCCGCCGTGCGCGCGATCAGGCTGAGCGGACTCAACGGCACGTAATTGGCCGCATTGCGGCCGAGACCGGTTTCGTAGGCGCCGCCCGCCATGATCTCCTCCCCTGCTTTGCCGGCGTAATCTTAACGCAACAACGCGAGCCCGCCGTCCCACGTCAGTTTGAGGCCGACGACAAAAACCAGCGCGTACGAGATACGGTAAAAAGGCCCCGGCTGCACCCGCCGGTGCAGCCACATGCCGAGCAGCACCCCCGCCGGCGCCAGCGGCGAGAGGACGAACGCGGTGGCGAGATTGGTGGCCGAAAACTGGCCGAGCCAGGCATAAGGGAGGATCTTGGCGTAATTGACCGCGGCGAAATAGATCACCGTGGTGCCGACGAAAACCGTCTTGTCGAGGCGCAGCGGCAGCAGATAGACCGCCAGCGGCGGCCCGCCCGCATGGGCGAGAAAGCTGGTGAACCCCGACACCGCGCCCCAAAAGGCGCCTTTGGCGGCGTGCGGCCTGGCGCCT
>CAZIVY010000513.1:0-2022 GCA_964542505.1 uncultured Rhodospirillaceae bacterium | reverse complement strand
CGATCCACGAACACCTTGTCGAGCGCCGGTTGCATCAGCCAGGCGTTCGCCGCCGTCATCGCGGCGACGACGGTCATCAGCAGCGCCGCCAGCCCCAGGCGCCAGGCGTGCGGGCGCACATGGTCGCGCACCAGGCGCCGCGTCAAGGCGACGGTCTTGCCGGGCGGCGCCGCGGGAGTCGCGGGCGGGCGAGCGGAAGGCGGCGGGCCGCCCTTGGCGGAGGCGAGGGGAGGCAAATCGGGAGAGTTCGTGCGCACGGCGATGGCCGGAACGTAACACGCGCCCCGGCCCGCCAACAACTGCGGGCGATAGCCCAGGCGGAGGGTAGGGATGCCGTTGCCGCCGGTCCGCTCCGCCGCTAAGGTGCCGCCATGAACGCACCCGCGCGCCATGCGGTGGACATCGTGGACAGCGTATGTCCCCACGACTGCCCGTCCACCTGCGCGCTCGAGGTCGAGCGACTTGACGGCGGCCGGCGCATCGGCCGCATCCGCGGCGCGCGCGCCCAGCTCTATACCGCCGGCGTCATCTGCGCCAAGGTGGCGCGCTACGCCGAGCGCGTCCACCACCCGGATCGGCTGAAGACGCCGCTCCAGCGCGCCGGCGCCAAGGGCGGCGGCGGCTTCCGGCCGCTGTCCTGGGACGACGCGCTCGACGAGGTGGCGGCGGCGTTCCTCGAGGCCGAGCGCCGCTACGGGGCGGAAGCCGTCTGGCCCTATTTCTACGCCGGCACCATGGGGCTGGTGCAGCGCGACGGCATCAACCGCTTGCGCCACGTCAAGCGCTATTCGGGCGAATTCCAGACCATCTGCGTCAACCTGGCGAAAGCCGGGTTCATCGCCGGCACCGGCGACATGCGCGGCGCCGACCCGCGCGAGATGGCGGAAAGCGATCTGATCGTCATCTGGGGCACCAACGCCGCCAACACCCAGGTGAACGTGCTCACCCACGCGGTGCGCGCGCGGAAGGATCGCGGCGCCAAGATCGTCGTCGTCGATCCCTACCGCAACGCCACCGCCGAGCAGGCGGACATGCATCTCATGCTGCGGCCCGGCACGGACGGCGCGCTGGCCTGTGGCGTCATGCACCTGCTCTTCGCCGAGGGCTATGCCGACCGCGACTATCTGGCGCGCTACACCGACGTGCCGGATGAATTGGAGCGCCACCTGAAGTCGCGCGACCCAGCCTGGGCGGCGGCCATCACCGGCCTGCCGGCGGAGCAGATCGTGGAATTCGCCCGCCTTTATGGGCGCACCAAGCGCAGCTTCTTGCGCCTCGGCTACGGCTTTTCGCGCTCGCGCAACGGCTCGGTCAACATGCACGCGGCGCTATGTCTTGCCGCCGTCACCGGCGCCTGGCGTCATCGCGGCGGCGGCGCCCTGCACGGCAACTCGATCTATCACTGGAACAAGACCATGATCGAGGGGCTGGATGCCCTCGACCCCAGTGTGCGCCAGCTCGACCAGTCGCGCATCGGCGCGGTGCTGACCGGCGAGGCCTCCGACCTCAAGGGCGGGCCGCCGGTGACCGCCATGCTGATCCAGAACACCAACCCCATGGTGGTGTGCCCGGACCTCAACAAGGTCCACGCCGGCTTTCGCCGCGACGACCTTTTCGTCTGCGTGCACGAGCAGTTCATGACCGAAACGGCGGCCATGGCCGACATCGTGCTGCCGGCGACCACGTTCCTCGAACATGACGACATCTACCAGGGCGGCGGCCACCAATACATTCAGATCGGCGCCAAGGCGATCGAGCCTTATGCCGAGGCGCGCGAAAACCACGCCGTCATCCGCGCGCTGGCGAAGCGCCTCGGCGCAAGTCATCCGGGCTTCGAGATGTCGGCCTGGGAACTGATCGACTGGACGCTCAAGGCGTCGGGCTGGCCGGACGCGGCGGCGCTGAAAGCGGCGCGCTGGCACGACTGCCAGCCGCCGTTCGAGAAGGCGCATTTCCTCGACGGCTTCGCCTACCCCGACGGCAAGTTCCACTTCGCCCCCGACTGGTCGCGCGTCGGCGCCG
>CAZIVY010000512.1:0-4190 GCA_964542505.1 uncultured Rhodospirillaceae bacterium | reverse complement strand
GATCTCCGCCTCGCTCAGGCCCATGGCGTAGAGGTAGCTGCGGTGCGGCGCCCGCTCCGGCCCCACCGTCGTGTGGCGGCTCGGCAGCTTGCGCTTGTCGATTGTACGCTTGTCCATGACGCTTCCCTGTTGCTCCGTGTTGGGGCGGAGCATACCGGGGCGGCGCTTGAGCGCCTAGAGCCGGCGAGGGCTCAGCGTTCGCGCTATGCTTTGTCGCCCATGAGCGCCTGCCGCGCGTCGGCCAAGGTGATCATCAACGTCATCGGATCGACCGGGGACGGTCGAAATCCGCGGCGTTCGTAAAACCGCCGTGCCGCGTCCGAAATCGCATGGACGAGGATGACCCTGATCCCGGCAATTTCGGCCGCCTGCAAGGTGCGCAAGACCGCGTCGCGCACGAGCGCACTGCCAAGTCCGCGTCCCTGATGGCGGCGATCGACGGCCAGCCGACCGATCACCATGACCGGCACCGTGTCCGGCATGTTTCGCCGCGCGCGCGGGGTGGCGGCGTCGCGAGCGACCGCGCCCACGGCCAGGGCGTAATAGCCAACGGCCCCCTCGGTGGAGCCGATGACGTAGGTCCGGGACGCGCCGCTTTCCTGGTTTTGCAAGGCCCGGCGCCGCAGCCAGTCATCCAGCAGCGGCACGCCGCTGTCGAACGCCGAAAGGTCGTGATCCGCCCGCAAAGTCTCCGGCGCGCGTATCTCCCCTTCGCCGCTCGCTCGTCCCGCGCTCACTCGTCCCAGGGCGCTTTCGTGGTCAGAAGGTGCCGCAGTCGCGGATTGGCCGCGGGGCGCGCATCGAGCGCGGTGGTAAAGGCCTTGAACAGGTCGGCGTCGAGCAAAAAATAGCAGCGGTCGAGCAGCACCGATTGGGCTTCCCGGCACGATGCCTCGAGCATGAAGTCCGACCGGTTCTTCCCCTGGGCTTGCGCCGCCCGGTCGATAAGCGTTTTTTGCTTGCGGCTGGCGCGCAGATTGATGGTGACGTCCCGCGCCGAAGGGTCGCGCACGTCCGTCCCCGACATGTCAGCCTCCTTTGCCATCACATTGAATATACATCATTGTAATGACGTTGTCTACACAAACGTCGGATTGAGCGGTACTTACCGGAAGCTTCGGATCAGCGTTCGCGGCGGTATTTGTTGGGGAGAAGATCGCCCACCGGCACCTTTTTCAGGTCGCCGTTGAGCTTCACGATCGCTTCCGCCGAGGGCGCGAAGTCGTTGAGCATCTCGCGGCAGATGCCGCAGGGCGTCACCACCTGCGGCTCGCGGTGTTCCTCGCGCGGGCGCGGGTGGCGCACGGAAACGATGCAAACGATGGGGTCGCCGTCCTCGGACAGGGCGCGGCCAACCGCCACCGCCTCGGCGCACACCGAGGCGCGGCCTACATAGGTGTCGAGGTGCAGGCCGGTATAGACCTTGCCGCTTTTCGTCCGCACGGCGGCGGCGATGTGGTGGCGGTTCTCGGTGTAGCGGCGGACGATGAGGCGCGTGGCGGCGTCGACCAGCGCCTCGTCGTCGCGGTCAAGCTTGTGTTTGGGCATGGCAGGCGCGGCGATGTGTGACACGCCGCGATTTCACCTCAAACCTCTTAACGCCTTCTTGCAATTCTGCCCCGCTGCCCCGCTCAAGCGCCGGCGAACAACTCCTTGCGGACGATGGCGTGGATGCCCCAATTGCCGTCCACCACCTGGGTGACGCCGAAATCCACCGCCACGGACATCAGCGACACCGCTTCGTCCTCGCTCAGGTTCCGCGCCGCGATCAGGAAGCGCCGCATCTTGCGGAAGGCGTCCTGCATGGCCAGGTCGACCGACGACTTCGAATAGATGTCCGACTGCGCCTTGGCCCCCAGCGCCTCGAGATAGTTGGCGAAAGTGAAGCCGTGGACCACCCATTCGTCCTTGGTTTCCAGCAGCGGGAAATCCAGGCCCTGGAGCAGCGTGCCCCTTGTGGCGGCGCCCTTGTGCAGGATCACCTGGAAGGTGCCGGTGAGCGAGCATTCGATGGCCGTGCCGCAGAGTTCGGAATCGCCCTGGGACGCATGCGGGTCGCCCACCGAAAGCAGCGCGCCCTCCACCGCCACCGGGATGTAGAGCGTCGCCCCCTTGCCCATGCGCCAATTGTCCATGTTTCCGCCGAAATAGCCGGGCGGGATGGAATCGACGATGTCCGCTTCCTTGGGCGCCAGGCCGATGACGCCGAAATGCGGCCGGATGGGCACCCGGATGTCCTTCAGGATGCCGTGGTTCTCCTTGATCGTCTTGTGGTCCACCGGCACGCCGGGATAATCGATGGTGTTGTGCATGACGCCGAACGGGTCCTTCTGCGGCGTCCAGCGGAAATTATAGACCGCCTTGGCCCAGTTCTTGTCGCCCTTGGCGTCGATCTCATAGATGGTGATGACCTCGCGCGGCTTCGGGTCCTCGAGCAGCTCCTTGTAGTGATAGCCCCACCAGGCGGCGGCGTTGCTGCCGAAGGTCTTGCCGGCGAAGGCGGGGTTGGCGCAAGGCCGGGGTTTTACGTCGAGGATGCGGAGTTCCACCACGTCGCCAGGCATTGCGCCCTTGACCGCCACTGGCCCGGTGAGGATGTGGACGCCAAAACCCTCGCCCGCGCCGCGCTTCATGATCGAGGCGTCCATGGGTCCGGCGCCGCGCCGATCCACGTTCTTCTTCTGCGCGTCCCAGTGATAGACAGACTCGGCGCCGGGATCGCCCTTGACCATGCGTTCGGCGTCGTCATTGGCGTGGTGGGTCAGAGTCTCGAAGGTGATGTAGTCGCCCGAATCCGCCACCAGCAGCGGTTTCAGCGACTTGCTGAAATAGCCCCAGTGAATGGTTTTGTCGGTGGCGGGGATGAAATGGTGCTTGCGCGTATCGGTCGAAACCATCGCCGTCTGCGCCATGGCCGGCCTCGCCACATAGGGCAGGCCGAGCGCGCCCAGACCGGCGGCCGTACCGCCCAGGGCGGTATGTTTCAGGAATTCGCGCCGCTCCGGCGACGCGGCTTCTGGCGCTTTGCCCTCGCCCGGCCCGGCCTTGGGACCGCCATGATCGTCGTGCCGATGTTCCATTTGTCCCTCCCCATGCGGCATGGCCATTCACCGTGGCCTTTGCCTGATCGTTGATCCTATGTCCTGGCCAAAGGCGAGGCAAGACCGGAGGGACAAGACGCACGATTCGGATATACTCGTTTGCAACAGGAGGCTGAAGTGGGCGTCATTTCCTATAGCCAGTTTCGCAAGAATCCGAACAAGGTGATCGAAGGGGTCGTCGATGCGGAAAAGGCCGTCACGATCACGCGGGACGACGGGCGCGACGTGGTGATCGTCCCGGCCAAGGAATTCGCGTCTTGGAAAGAAACCTTGCACTTGCTCGGCAACAAGAAAAACGCCGCGCGGCTGCGTTCGGCGGCCAAGGAAATCGAGACCGAGATTGCCCGCCGCCGGCGTTGAGGTCTGGTGGTCGAAACGCGCCCGCGAGGATTTGGCCTACTGGCGCAGGCGGGAACCTTCCACCGCCGCGCGCATCGAGTCACTGATCGAAGAGGTCAAACGTGATCCCTTCCATGGAATGGGCAAGCCCGAACCGCTGAAACACACGCTGGCCGGATTCTGGTCGCGCCGCATCACCAAGGAACACCGCTTGGTGTATCGGGTTGAAGTCGGTGTGATCTACATCGCCCAGTGCCGGTTCCACTACGACAAGTAGTCGAACGGCTCGATTCTACCCCAGCCTTCGCAACGCCTCGGCCAGGCGGGCGGCGGCGGCGTTCAATTCTTCGCGGCGCTCGCGGCTTTCCTCGATCACGTGCTCCGGCGCCTTGGCGACGAATTCGGCGTTGCAGAGCCGGCCGTCGATCTTGGCCACCTCGCCTTGCGTCTTGCCAAGGTCGCGTTGCAGGCGCTGGCGCTCCTTGTCCAAATCGATCACGCCCGCGAGCGGCAACACCACCGTCGCCTCGCCCAGCACGATTTGCAGCGACCCCGGCGCCACCGGCTGGTCGGTACGCAGCTCCTCGATGCGGGCAAGGCGGCGGATCGCGTCGGCATGGGCGAAGAGCCGCCGGCTGTTGGCGGGGCTGGCGCCGTTCAATGTCATGTCGAGCTTGGCCGATGGCGGCACGTTCATTTCCGCCCGCGCGGTGCGGATTTCGCCGATCAGGCGGATGACCCACTCCATTT
>CAZIVY010000511.1:0-6174 GCA_964542505.1 uncultured Rhodospirillaceae bacterium | reverse complement strand
ACACCGCCTATCTGGAGCAGCCGCCCATGGGGTCGATGTTGTTCGCCCTTGAAGTGCCGCCGGCGGGCGGCGACACGCTGTTCGCCAACATGTTCATGGCCTACGAGACGCTATCCGACGGAATGAAGCGCATGCTGGCCGACCTCAAGGCCGTGAACAGCTCGGCCAAAGCCGACGTGACGCGCACGCGCGAGGACCGCGTCGGCGGCAATCCCGGCCAAGGCGCGAAAAGCATATTCGAGGCCGCCCATCCGGTCGTACGCACCCATCCCGAATCGGGAAGGAGGGCGTTGTACATCAACATCGCCCATTCCGTCCGCTTCGAGGGCATGACCGAGGAAGAAAGCGCGCCGCTGCTGAACTTCCTGTTTCGTCATCAAGTGAAGCACGAATTCACCTGCCGGTTCCGCTGGGAGGAGGGATCGCTGGCGTTCTGGGACAACCGCTCGACGCAGCACAACCCGATCAACGACTATCACGGATACCGGCGGCGCATGCACCGCATCACCATCGCCGGCGACGCGCCGCGATAGATCAGATTATTCGCTGGGCGCGCAAGGCGCCGACGCGCGCCGCGTCGTAACCCAGGCCGCGCAGGATCGCGTCGGTATCGGCGCCCAGCGCCGGGGCCGGGCGGGCTGGCGGCGCGTCGCCCGATCGCACCGGCGGCGCCACCATGCGATAGGCCCCGGCGCTGGGGTGATCGATAGTTTGCAGGCGGCCATGTTCGACCACAAAGGGATTGTTCAGCGCCTGGGCAAGGTCGTTGATCGGCGCCGCCGGCACCTGGCCCGCGAACAGCGCCAACCATTCGCCGGTCGTGCGGCGTTCGAGCGCGCCGTCGAGCATGTCGCTCAGTTCGTCGCGCCGCGCCAGCCGGTCGGCGAAGCTGCGATAGCGCTCGTCCTCGGCCCATTCCGGCCGGCCCAGCGCCCGGCACAACGCCGGCCAGAATTTCTCCTTGTTACACATGACGTAAATCCAGCCATCGGCGGTCCGGTAAAGCTGGCAGGGCACCAGCGACGGATGGGCCGAACGCTTGAGCCGCGCCTGGGCGATGCCTTGGCTGAGATACCAGGTGGCGAGATAGCAGGTGTTCGCCAAGGCGACGTCGAACAGGCTTACATCGACGTCGCGGCCAAGTCCCGACTGGCGCGCGTTGAGAATGGCGGCCAGCAAGCCGAAACTCATGGTCACGCCGGCCATGAGATCGACCACCGAAAGGCCGCAGCGCGCCGGCGGCCCGTCGGGCTCGCCGGTGAGGGTGAAATATCCCGCCTCGGCCTGCATCAGATAGTCGTAGCCCGGCCAGTCGCGGCGCGGTCCTTCGCGGCCATAGGCGCTCAAGTGCGCGCAGACGATGCGCGGGTTGCGCCGCTTCAGGTGCGCGTAGGTCAGGCCGAGTTTTTCCGGCACGTCGCCGCGCAGGTTGCTGGCGACGGCATCGGCGGTCGCCACCAGGTCGCGGAACACCGCCCGGCCTTCGGGTTTGCCGAGGTCCAGCGACAGGCTTTTCTTGTTGCGGTTGAAGCTGTGGAAAAAGAGGCTGTCGTGGGGCCCAAAAAAATGTGGGCCGACATCGCGCGCCATGTCGCCGCCATCGGCGGGGTTCTCGATCTTGATCACCTCGGCCCCTTGGTCGGCCAGGTACATGGTGCCGAAGGGGCCGGCGCCGTATTGCTCGACGGCGAGGACGCGCACTCCGGTCAAGGGCAGCACGGCTTGCGCCTCAGGCCGGATGCCGCTTGACCAAGCCACGGGCGATGATGAGGCGCTGCAGTTCGTTGGTGCCTTCGCCGATGGCCAGCAACGGGGCGTCGCGGTAATAGCGCTCGATGTCGAACTCGCGCGAATAGCCATAGGCGCCGTGAATGCGCATGGCCTCGGTGCTGTTGTGCATGGCCGCCTCGGTGGCGAACAGTTTCGCCATTCCGGCCTCGATGTCGCAGCGCCGCCCTTCGTCATAGGCCTTGGCCGCGGCTTCCACCAGCAAACGCGCCGCCTCCAACTGCGTCGCCATGTCCGCCAGCTTGATTTGGATGGTCTGGTGCTCGCAAATCGGCTTGCCGAAGGTCTTGCGCACCTGCGAATAGGCAAGGGATTCCTCGAACGCGGCGCGGGCGATGCCGACGCCGCGGGCGGCGACATTGATGCGGCCCAGTTCCAGCCCGCTCATGATCTGGGAAAATCCCTTGCCCTCGACCCCGCCGATGAGGTTCTCCGCCGGCACGCGGCAATCCTCGAACAGCAACTCGGCGGTATCGATGCCGCGATAGCCGAGCTTGGGCAGCTTGCGCGGAACCTTGAACCCAGGGCCTTTTTCCACCAGGAACAGGCTGATGCCGGCGTGGCGGGGTTGCGCTTTCGCATCGGTCTTGGCCAGCAAGGCGACGACGTTGCCGTGCATGCCATTGGTGATCCAGGTCTTGGCGCCATTGATGACGTAAGAATCGCCGTCGCGGTCGGCGCGGGTGCGGATGGCCTGCAAGTCGGTGCCGCAATCGGGCTCGGTCAAGGCGACGCCGCCGCGCAATTCGCCGGTGACGAAGCGGGGCAAGTACCGCCGCTTCTGCTCCTCGGCGCCGAAGCGCTGCACCGCCGCCGCCATGATGAGATGCGAATTGAAGATGCCGGTCAGCGACATCCACACCCGGGCCACGCGCTCCACCACCTGGACGTAGGTCTGGGCGGATAGCCCCAGGCCGCCATATTCCGTCGCGATGGTGGCGCCGAACAGGCCCAGTTCCTTCATCTTCTCGACGATTTCGCCGGGATATTCGTCCGCCTGCTCGAGGGCGTGGGCGTGGGGCTTCACCTCGCGCTCGAGAAAGCGGTCCACGGCGTCGAGGATCATGGCGTCGTGGTCGTTGCGGCGATCGTTCTCAGCGCGTCGGTGTTCGGTCATGGTCCTGGGCAAACCCGTTCAATAATCGGCGATGTCGTCCACCGCGTGGCCGCGTTTCGGCACCAGGATGGTGCGCTCGAAGGTCATGAATATGGCGCCGTCGGACTTCCTGCCCGTGGTCTTGACCGTGACCAGCCCTTGCGTCGGGCGTGACGCGGATTCGCGTTTCTTGAGCACCTCGGATTCGGCGTAGATGGTGTCGCCGGGGAACACCGGCGCGGTGAGGCGGATGTCGTTCCAGCCCAGATTGGCGGTGGCCTTCTGACTCAAGTCGCTGACGCTCATGCCGACGACGATGGAAAGCGTCAGCGCGCTGTTCACCAGCGGCCGGCCGAATTCGCTCTTCGCCGCATAGGCCGCGTCGAAATGCAGCGGGTGGGTGTTCATGGTGAGCAGGGTGAACCAGGTGTTGTCGGTTTCGGTGATGGTTCGCCCAGGCCGGTGCTCGTAGGTATCGCCGACGGTGAAATCCTCGAAATAGCGGCCGAATGATTCGCGGTAACGCCGTGGGCCGACCTGTTTGCGTTCGACCGCCACCGGCCCTAGCCCAGCTCTTTCAGCGCCTGGGTCACGTATTGGGTGTCGACCACGTCCTCGGCCTTGGCAACGCCGCGGGTCGCTTCCGCCGCCTTGTAGGCGGGCATCAGGCCTTGGGCCTGTTCGAGGGTGAAGCTCATGTCGTTGGGCCAGGCCTTGATGTCGTTGCGCATGCGCTCCCAGGTCGGGCGCAGGCCCTCGGCGGTGGCGGTCTTGGCATCCTTGATGGACGAGTATTTCCGGTACATCTGCAGGTACCAGTCGAAGTCGCTGTTGGCCTTGCGGAAGGCGATGATATTGGCCTTCATCAGATCGACCGCGGCGCGCTTGTTCTGCGGCTTTTCCAGCCATTCCGCGCGCGCCACCCACACCTCGTGCCACCAGGCGGGGAATTCGTTCCACGGCTCGATCATCACCTTGAACTTGACCTTGTCGGGGATGGCGGCATATTGGTCGAAATGCATGTAGGTGGCGTCGATGCGCCCGGCCAGTAGCGCGGTCATGCGCGAGCCCGAACCCGGCATTTCGATATTGGTCGCTTTGTTGGCGTCGATGCCGCGCTTGCGCAGCGGCTCGAACAGCATGATCTGGCTGACCTCGCCGCGCACGCCGACGGAGACATTCACCGTCGGCTTGATAAGGTCCTCGAACGATTTGACGCGCTCGGTGTTGGCCACCAGCACATGCGTGGTCTTGTCGTACATCTTGCCGATGACCTTGAGCTTGGCGCCAGCCTCGGCGGCGCTCAGCACGGTCGGCAGGTCGGCGGTTCCGATATCGGCGCTGCCGCCGACCATCGACTGGGTGACCACGCGCACCTGATCGACGCGGGTGATCTTGGGCGCGGTGTAGCCCGCCATTTCCGGCATGATTTCGGAAATGGCGGCGTTGGCCGGAACCTGGATTCCCAACACGAAGCCCAGAAGCTGGATTTCCAGCGCGCGCTTTTCCTGCGCGAGAGCGACGGAAATAGGCGATAGGCCGACCAGGGCGCCGCCAAACGACACCGTGGCCGCCTGACAGAACCGGCGGCGTTTCATTTTGAACCTCCCGTTTGCTCCAGACGGCGCGCAAGGCCCGCTGGATCGGGCAACGTCTTTGCGCCGCCCGAAAAAAAGGCTACTTGTAACGGCATGCATGCGTCAAGCTGGCGAGCGGACGCCACCATGGATGGCGCGGGCAAGAACCGCGGCGAGGGCGAAAGCCTGCGCCAGCTGGCGCGATTTGCCGCCGGCGCGGACGTGGGGCGCCTGCCGGCGGAAATCGTCGACAAGGCCAAGGCCTGTCTTCTCTACGCCATGGGGGTCGGCGCCGCCGGTCTGCGGCTGCCCCAGGCGCGCCAGGCGGCGGCGGCCGTGGCCGAACGCGGCGCGGGCAAGGCGACGTTGTTCTTCGATGACCGCCGTTGCGACGCCGCCGACGCGGCATTCGCCAACGGCGCCCTTTTTCATGCGCGGGTGCAGGACGACGCGCATCCCGCCGGGCATGTGGGCGTGGTCGTCGTGCCCGCCGCCTTGGCGATGGCCGAGGCGCATGACGCCAGCGGCGCCGGCCTGCTGGCCGCGATCGTGGCCGGCTACGAGATCGCGTTGCGCATCGGACGCGATCACGCCGCCGACCTGAGCGCGCGCGGCTTTCGAACCACGCCAATCTATGGGGTGTTCGGCGCCGCCGCCGCCGCCGGCCGGCTGCTCGGCCTCGATGGCGCCAGAATGACCCACGCGCTTTCGCTGGCCGCCAACATGGCCGGGGGCTTGCGCGAGTATGCGGCAGCCGGCTCGAACGAATATCCCTTCCAGGCCGGAACGGCGGCCAGCAACGGAATCGTGGCGGCGCGCTTGGCGGCCGCGGGCGCGACGTCGGCGCCCACGGCGCTGGAAGGGGCGGCGGGATTCTTCCGCGCCTTTGGCGAGGCCGGCCGGCGGTATGGCGCCGCGCTCGCCCAAGACTTGGGCGCGAACTTCGAGATGCTGGACGTCACCTACAAGCCCTATCCGGCGTGCCAGTTCCACCGAGGCGTCATTCGCGGCTGCGCCGAGCTAAGCGCGCGGGCCAAGGGCGCACCGGTGGCGTCGTTGAGCGTGCGCATGCATCCCTTCGAGGCCGACTTCTATGGCGTGCGCTTCGCCGGGCCGTTCGCTTCGTTCCCCCAGGCCTTCATGAGCGCGCCGTTCTGCGCCGCGCTGGCCTGGGCGCGCGGCGACGTAACCTTGGCCGGGTTGACCGATTACGCCGCCGCCGACGTGCTGGCGCTGGTTGGGCGAACCGAGATCGTGGCCGATCCGGGCCGCCAACGCTACGACCCCTTGATCGTCGCCCGATTGGCGGACGGAACCGAACTTGAATGGCGGGAGCGCGAAGGCGCGAACCGCTACACGCTGACCTGGGAAGCGGCCACCGCCATGATGGGCAAGCTGGCGGCCGAGGTCGGTATTGCGCCCGCGCTTGCGCGCCAGCTTGCCGACGCGGTGTCGGGCTTGCACGCCAGCCCCAAGGTGGCGCCGGCCATCGCCGCCATGCGCCGGGCATGTTCACGGTCACCAGACTTGGGTTTTTGCCCAGCCAGCTACTGACGCTACACGCGCTCCAGGGCCAGGGCCGCGCCCTGGCCGACGCCCACGCACATGGTGGCCAGCGCCCGCCGGCCGCCGGTCTTCTCCAATTGGTGCAAGGCGGTCAGCACCAGGCGCGCCCCGCTCATGCCGAGCGGATGGCCGAGCGCGATGGCGCCC
>CAZIVY010000510.1:0-4313 GCA_964542505.1 uncultured Rhodospirillaceae bacterium | reverse complement strand
GCGCTTGCTTTTCCGCCGACCCGTGGCTATAAGCACCCGTTCCCGCTGGCGTTCCGGCCGCGGCGCGGTGCCCCGCTGTGGGGCGAGGTAAGCACGATGCCCAAGATGAAGACCAAGAGCGGCGCCAAGAAGCGCTTCTCGCTCACCGCCAGCGGCAAGGTGAAGCGCAATTACGCCGGCAAGCGCCACGGCATGATCAAGCGCACGCCGAAGCAAATTCGCAAGAAGCGCGGCTCGGTCGTGGTGTTCGACGGCGACGCCAAGAAGATCAAGAAATTCTATCTGCCTAACGCTTGAGGAAACGGAACCATGTCGCGCGTCAAACGGGGCGTCACCACCCACGCCCGCCACAAGAAAATGCTCAAGATGGCCAAGGGCTATCGGGGCCGCGCCCATTTGGTGTTCACCGTCGCCATCGAAAAGGTGGAAAAGGCGCTGCGCTATGCCTACCGCGACCGGCGGGTGCGCAAGCGCGATTTCCGCGCCCTCTGGATCCAGCGCATCAACGCCGCCGCGCGCGAGCACGGCCTGACCTACGCCCGATTTATCTGCGGCCTCCGGGAATCGGGCGCGGCCCTGGATCGCAAGCTTCTCGCCGACCTGGCCGTGCGCGAGCCGGCGGCCTTCAAGACCTTGGTGGAGCAGGCCAACTCCGCGCTCGCCAAGGCCGCCTGAACCGCCCCGCCGCCCCGCATCGAACCAACGCCCGCGCGGACGGGGGGCCACCAGTCCTTTCGTCGCTTTACCGGGTGTGACGAGGATGCGCGACATCGACCAACTCGCCACCGAACTTCTGGCCGCTATCGCCGGCGCCGATAGCGTCGAGGCGCTGGAAGCGGCGCGCGTGCGCGCCTTGGGCAAGAAGGGCCAACTGACCGAAGAAATGAAGGAACTGGGCCTCCTCGACGCCGAGGCGCGCAAGGACCGCGCCCGCGGACTGAACGAGCTGAAGGACCGCCTCGCCGCCGCCATCGCCGGGCGCCGCCAGAAATTGGAGGCATCGGTGCTCGAAGCGCGATTGGCCGGCGAGCGCGTCGACGTCACCCTGCCGGCGCGCCCCGAGGCCCAAGGGCGCATCCATCCGGTAAGCCAGGTGATGGACGAGATCGTGGAGATTTTCGCCGCCCTCGGCTTCACCGTCGTCGAGGGCCCCGACGTCGAGGACGACTTCCACAATTTCACCGCCCTCAACATGCCCGCCGACCACCCGGCGCGGCAGATGCACGACACCTTTTACCTGCCGCCACGGGCCGACGGCGAACGGCGCGTGCTCCGCACCCACACCTCACCGGTGCAGATACGCACCATGCAGAACCGCCCGCCGCCGCACCGCATCGTCGTCCCCGGCCGCACCTACCGCTGCGACTCCGATCAGACGCACACGCCCATGTTCCATCAACTCGAGGGCCTGGTCATCGATCGCGGCGCGCATATGGGGCACCTGAAGGGCGTCCTCTACGAATTCTGCCGCGCCTTCTTCGAGGTCGACCAGCCGCGCATGCGCTTCCGGCCGAGCTACTTCCCCTTCACCGAGCCTTCGGCCGAAGTGGACATCGGCTGCTCGCGCAAGGACGGCGAAATCCGCATCGGCGAGGGCGACGACTGGCTTGAAATTCTCGGCTGCGGCATGGTGCATCCCAATGTGCTGCGCCATTGCGGCGTCGATCCCGGCCACTGGCAAGGTTTCGCCTGGGGCTTGGGAATTGACCGCATCGCCATGCTCAAATACGGCATTCCCGATTTGCGCGCCTTTTTCGACGCCGATTTGCGCTGGCTGCGCCATTACGGCTTCCTGCCGCTGGACGTGCCCACTCTGGGTCAAGGCTTGGCGCGATGAAGTTCACCCGTGCCTGGCTCGGCCGGCATTTGGAGAGCACGGCGGCCGCGCCGGAAATCGCCGACAAGCTCACCGCGCTTGGCTTGGAGGTCGAGGAGGTCGTCGACCGCGCGGCGGCGCTGAAGCCCTTCGTGGTCGCGGAAGTGGTGAGTTGCGTCCCCCACCCCCAGGCGGAAAAGCTCAAGGTCTGCGTCGTCGACAACGGCGCCGTCAAGGTGCAGGTGGTGTGCGGCGCGCCCAACGCCCGCGCCGGCATGAAGGGGGTCTTCGCCGGCCCCGGCACGACTTTGCCCGGCACCGGGCTGGTGCTGAAAGCCGCCAGCATTCGCGGCGTCGAAAGCCGCGGCATGCTGTGCTCCGAGCGCGAAATGGGCTTGTCCACCGAGCACGACGGCATCATCGACTTGCCCGCCGACGCCAGGCTCGGCCAACCATTTGCGGCGGCGCTCGGCCTCGACGACCCGCTGTTCGTGCTGAAAGTTACGCCTAATCGCGGCGACTGCCTGGGCGTGCGCGGCATCGCCCGCGATCTGGCGGCGGCGGGCTTCGGCCGTTTGAAGCCGCTGGACGCCACCCCCGTTCGCGGCGGCTTTTCCAGTCCCATCGCGGTCGAACTTCGCTTTCCGGCCGGCAAGGAAGACGCCTGTCCGCTGTTCATCGGCCGCTATCTGCGCGGGGTGCGGAACGGGCAAAGCCCGGCGTGGCTTCGCCGGCTGCTCGAGTCCATCGGACTCAGGCCGATTTCGGCGCTGGTGGACGTGACCAACTTCATCACCTACGACCTGGGCCGGCCGCTGCATGTCTTCGACGCCGACACCCTGGCGGGCGGCATTCACGCGCGCCTTGGCCGCGCGGGCGAGCGCATCCTGACCCTCGACGGCAAGGAATACGAACTGGACGCCGAGATGTGCGCGATTTGCGACGACGACGGCGTGCTTGGCCTCGGCGGCGTCATGGGCGGCCTCGCCTCCGGCTGCACGCCGGAAACCACCAACGTCTTCATCGAGGCGGCGCTGTTCGATCCGCGCCGCACCGCCGCCACCGGGCGGCGCCTGGGGATTCAATCCGACGCGCGCTACCGCTTCGAGCGCGGCGTCGATCCAGCCTTTGTCGGACCCGGTCTGGAAGTGGCGACGAGACTTTTCCTGGAACTCTGCGGCGGCGCCCCCAGCAAGCCCGTCGTGGCTGGCGCGGAACCGGTTTGGCGGCGGCAAATCGCCTTTCGCCCCCACCGCGTCGAGGGGCTGGGCGGCTTGGCGCTGCCGGAAGCCAAGACCGGGGAGCATTTGCGCAGCCTCGGTTTCGCCCTCGCTCCCGCCGGCGGCGAAGCCGTCCTCACTGTTACATCTGGCGCGCCCAGCGGCGAAACCGCCGGGCCTATTGATAGCGCGCGAAGCGCGCGGGGCGCGCCGGGCGGCGAATGGACGGTGGAACCGCCGTCCTGGCGCCCCGATATCGACGGCGAGGCGGACCTGGTGGAAGAGGTATTGCGCCTGGAAGGCTACGACGCCATTCCCCAGGCGGCGTTGCCGCCTTCCGCGCCTGTCGCCCGCCCGGCCATCGACGCCGCTCAGCGCCGGGCCAGCGTGGTGCGCCGGGCCTCGGCGGCGCGCGGCCTGGTGGAAGCGCTGACCTACTCCTTCGTCAGCCGCCGCCACGCCACGTTGTTCGGCGGCGGCGCGGACGCCCTGGTGCTCGCCAATCCCATCAGCGCCGATCTGGACACGCTCCGCCCGACGCCGTTGCCGGCCCTGGTGGCGGCGATGAAGCGCAACCGCGACCGCGGCCAGGGCGACGGCGCCTTGTTCGAAATCGGACCCGCTTATGCCGGCGAAGGCGGCGAGGCGCAGACGCTTGTCGCCGCCGCGTTGCGCGCCGGCATGGACGGCCCGCGTCACTGGAGCGAGAAGCCGCGCCCCGTGGACGGCTTCGACGCCAAGGCCGACGCCCTGGCGGCGCTTGCCGCCTGCGGTTTCGCGGTGGATCAGCTTCAGGTCAACGCCGGCGCCGCGCCCTGGTATCACCCTGGGCGCTCGGGCACGCTTTCCCTTGGGCCCAAGCCGGTGCTGGCCCAGTTCGGCGAGGTGCATCCGGCGGTGCTGGCCGCCTTCGACCTCAAGGGGCCGCTGGTGGCGTGCGAGGTCTTTCTCGACCGCTTGCCCCCGGCCAGGCCCAAGGCGGCCAAGGCCCGCCCGGCCCTGGCTGCCTCCGATCTGCCGGCGGTGGAGCGCGATTTCGCCTTCATCGTCGAATCGGGCGTCGCCGCCGACGCCCTGGTGCGCGCGGCGCGGGCCGCCGATCGCGTTCATGTGGCCCATGTGGGGGTCTTCGACCTGTTCGCGGGCGCGGCGCTGGGCGCCGGCAAGAAATCGCTCGCGCTCAGTGTTCGCCTGCAACCCAAGGACAAGACCTTCACCGACGCCGAGGTGGCGGCCATCGGCGCCAAGATCGTCGCCGCCGTGACCAAGGCCACCGG
>CAZIVY010000509.1:0-18632 GCA_964542505.1 uncultured Rhodospirillaceae bacterium | reverse complement strand
GCCGGACGCGACCTCGATCAGGCGCTGGAAAATAGCCTCGCCGGCGGCCTCGACCGTCATCCGCCCGTCGAGAATGCCGCCGCAATCGATGTCCATGTCTTCCGGCATGCGCCGGTAAAGCTCGCTGTTCGTCGCCAGTTTCAGCGACGGAACCGGCTTGCACCCGAACACCGATCCCCTTCCGGTGGTGAACGAGATGATGTTCGCGCCGCTGGCCACCTGGCCCGTCGCCGAGCACGGGTCGTAGCCGGGACTGTCCATGAAAACGAACCCCCGCGCCGTGACCGGTTCGGCATATTCGTAAACGCCGTTCAAATTGGTGGTGCCGCCCTTGGCCGTCGCGCCGAGCGATTTTTCCAGAATGGTCGTCAACCCGCCGGCCTTGTTGCCGGGCGAGGGGTTGTTGTTCATCTCGCCGCCATTGCGCTTGGTGTAGTCCTCCCACCAGCGAATGCGCCGCAACAGGCTTTCGGCCACTTCGGGCGTGCTGGCGCGGCGTATCAACAAGTGCTCGGCGCCGTAGATTTCCGGCGTTTCCGACAGGATCGCGGTGCCGCCGTGACGCACCAGCAGATCCGCCGCCGCCCCCAGCGCCGGGTTGGCGCTGATCCCCGAATAGCCGTCCGACCCGCCGCATTGCAGCCCCAGCACCAATTCGCTGGCCGGCATCGGTTCGCGCTTCGCGGCGTTGGCCATCGGCAACATGCCGTGGAGGATTTCGACTCCCTTGTCGACGGCGCGCTTAGTGCCCCCGGCGTCCTGGATATCGAACGTCCGCAATGTCTGGTTCGATCGGGCGGAGTCGATGTCCGACATCCGCCTTATCTCGTTGACCTCGCACCCCAAGCCCACCATGAGAACGGCGCCGACATTCGGGTGCCGCGCATATCCCAGCAGCGTTCGCCGCAGGGTATCGATTCCCTCGCCGGTTCCGGCCATGCCGCATCCGGTGCCATGCACGAAGGCGACGACGCCGTCCACGTTCGGATAGGCTTCCATGGCCTTGCCGTCGAAGGCGCGCGCGATCTGGCGGGCCACCGTCGCCGAGCAATTCACCGACGTCAGCACGGCGATGTAATTTCGCGTGCCCGTTCCGCCGCCCGGCCGCCGGAACCCCTGAAAGACCGCGCGTTGACTCGCGTCCACGAACGCGGTCGGCTTGGCCTCGCTGCAGGCCGCGTAGTCGCGGGCGAAATCCCGCATCTCCACATTGTGTTCGTGGACATGCTCGCCCGCCGCGATGGCCGCCCGCGCGAAGCCGATGATCTGGTCGTATTTGCGCACCGGCGCGCCCGCCGCGATGGGCGCGGTGGCGATCTTGTGGCCGGCCGGAATCGCCGCCCGCGCCGTGACGCCTTCTTCCTCGATCGTGGCGCCGGCGGCGATGTCCCGGCGCGCGACAACGACGTTGTCCCGAGGGTGCAGGCGAACTCGTGTGATACCCGTCATTCTGGCTTTCCTTGGTTGGCCTCATTGTCGCCCAGGCGCAGCAGGGATTCAACTTGCGCCAGGCTCGGCATGCCGCCAATGGCGCCCGGCGCGGTGACCGACAGCGCGGCCGCGGCGTTGGCCCACCTCATGGCCTCGGCTAGCTTCTCGCCCCGCGCCAGCGCCGCCGCCAGCGCGCCCGTGAACGTGTCGCCGGCGCCGATGGTGTCGACGACCTTTACCCGCCAGCCGAGTAACGCCAGTGGGGGCTCGGCCCGGCGATAAAGGCAGCACCCCCTTGCCCCCAGCGTTACCAGAACCGCCTTGGCCCCGCGCGCGAGAAGCGCCTCCGCCGCCTTCTCGATGGGCGCGTCGGCCCTGAGTTCCGCCAATGCCCGCGCCTCGCTTTCATTCGGGGTGAGCACGTCCACCAGCGCCAGCAATTCGTCCGCTAACGGACCGGCCGGCGCCGGATTGAGAACGATCTGTGCGCCGGCGGCGCGTGCGATCCGGAAAGCTTCCACCACCGCCGCGAGCGGCGCCTCGCATGACGCCATGACCACCCGGCACGCGGACAGCAATGGCGCGGCGGCCCGCGCGTGGCGCGCCGCGAGCCCCCCTCCGGCGCCCGGATGCACCGCGATGCTGTTGTCGCCGTCGGGGTAGACCAGGATTTGCGCCACGCCGCTCCGTTCTCCCGCCGCCTGTTCCACATGCTCCGCCGCGATGCCTTCGGTTCGCCAAAGATCGAGCGCCATGCGCCCGAAGTCGTCGTCGCCGATGCGCGCGATCAGCGCCACGCGCGCCCCCTGCCGCGCGGCCGCGACGCCTGCGTTGCTGCCCTTGCCGCCGGGCGCGACGGCGAAGCTCTCGGCCCGCAGGGTTTCGCCGCGCCCGATGGGACGCGCCACGCGCGACACCAGATCGGCGTTCCAACTGGCGACGCAGACGACAGCGGCCCCGGCGGCGCTCATTGGCTGATCCCGTATCCCATGGATTGCGGCAGCCACAGCACGATCGGCGGAAACACCGTCATCGCCAGCAGGAGCGCGATCAGCATGACCAGGAACAGCCATCCCTCGCGCAGCATGTCCTTGATCGGAATGCCGGTCAGGGCGTTGGTGACGAACAGAAGCATGCCGAATGGCGGCGTGATCAGCCCGATCATCATGTTGAGGACCACCACCACGCCGAAATGGACGAGGTCCACCCCCAGCAGCTTGGCCGACGGCAACAACATGGGCACGAACACCAGCAGCATGACGGACGTATCGAGAAAGCAGCCCAGCACCAGAAAGACCACGTTGACCAGCAGCAGGAACTCCATCTGGGTCAGTCTGTGCCCGGCGATCCATTGCGCCAGCGCCTGGGGAACGCCTTCGGCGGTGAACACGTAGTTCAGCACATAGGCGCCGGCGATGATCATCGTGATCACGGCGCTGGAACGCGTCGAATCGACGAACACCGCGTACAAGGCGCTCCAGGTCAGCGCCTGGTACACGACCACGGCCAGCACGAACGCGTGCAGGGCGGCCACGGCGGCGGCCTCGGTGGGCGTGAAGACGCCGGTGTAAATGCCGGTCAACAGCACCACGGGCAAGGACAGGGGCAAGGCCCCGCGCCAAAGGATTTGCGGGTACTCGGACAGCGGAACCGGGTCGTCCTTCGGCATCCGGCGCCTGGTGGCGATGATGTGCACCGCGATCATCAGCACCAGCGCCATCAGCAGGCCGGGGATAACCCCGCCGAGGAACAGCGCCCCGACCGAGGTGCCGGACACCAGCGCGTAAATCACCATCGGGATCGACGGCGGGATGATGGGACCGATGGTGGCGCTGGCGACCACCACCGCGCCGGCGAAGCCCGGGCTGTATTCGGGCTTTTTCAGCATTTGCTTGATGGTCACCAGGCCGGGGCCGGCGGCGTCGGCGATGGCGCTGCCGCTCATCCCGGAAAAAACCACGCTGACCAGGATGTCGACTTGCGCCAGCCCGCCGCGCAGCCGCCCGACCAGGATGCGGCAGAAATCGAATATGCGCTCGCTGACCGTGCCGGCGTTCATCAGATTGGCGGCAAGTATGAACAACGGCACCGCCAGCAGGACGTAGCTGTTGTAAAGCCCATTGAGCGTCTGCTCGGCGACCAGGCCCAGATCCTGACCCTTGACCAGCAGATAGGCGATGCCGCCCGCCATCATCGAAAAACCGATCGGGGCGCCCAGGACCATGCCGGCCGTCAGCACGCCCAGCAGCGTCCACAGGCCGGTTGTCATGGGCTTTTCTTATTCCCGCAACAGGCGATAGCACCGCCAGGAGTTGCGCGCGACCATCGCCGCCAGCAAGAACGCGAAGGGCAGGAACACCCACATGAACGGCAGGCGGAGCACCGGCGTTCCCTCGCGCGCCATGAAGCGGATGTAGTCCCAGCTTGCGGGCAGCGCGCAGGCGGCCAGGACGCCGATCAACGCGTTGCCCGCCAGCCGCATGCGCCGCCGGGCGCGTTCTCCCAGCGCAGTGAGCACCAGGTCGAAGACCACATGCTCGCGCTCCGCGACCATGAACGCCGCGGCCCACAGGATGGTCCAGATATAGAGGATCACCGCCAGTTCATCCGTCCACGGCAGCGGCCGATTGAAGATGAACCGGGCGGCGATCTGTATCAGGAAGGTCAGGAACAGGGCGGCAAACAACCCCGCGCCGACCGCGTCGGCGGCCTTTTTCGCCAGGCCGCGCATTTCTTCTTCCGGGCGCTAGCGGGTGTCGTTGATGCGCTCCACCATCCCTTTGGGCCACGTCGCGGCGTATTCGGAGTTTCTGTAGGCCAGCTGAACCGCCTTGCGGAAGGCGTCCACGTCGGGTGTCGCGACCTGAAGGCCTTGTTGCTGGAAGAAGCTGACGATCTCACCTTCTTCCCTGATGCGGTTTTCGTTGTTGTACGCCGATGCCGCCTGGGCCGCCGCCTTGACTTTTTGTTTTTGCGCCGCCGACAGGCCGTCATAGGTCTTGCTGGCGATGGCGATGAAGATGCCGTCCACCAGATGGCTGGTCAGCGTCAATTGCTTGGTGACCTCGTAAAACTTGGCTGCCCGCACGGTCGGCAGCGGATTGTCCTGTCCGTCGATGGTGCCGGTCTTGAGCGCCAGATAGACCTCGCCGAACGCCAGCGGCGTGGCGGTGGCGCCCAGCGCCTCGCCGAGGAAGAGCCATTCCTTGGAGCCGGGCATGCGCAACTTGACGCCCTTGAGATCGGCCGGGGTCTTGACGTTCCGCGCTTCGCGCAAATTGACCTGGCGGGTGCCGAGATAGATGGTCGACAGAACCGTGACCTCCATTTTCTCGGCGGCCAGCTTGAACATTTCATCGCCGATCGGGCCGTTGAAGACCTTTTGCTGGTGCTGCGGGTCGCGAACGATGTAGCCGGCGGTGAAGATCGAGAACTCGGGCACGATCTTGGCGATGTCGAAGGCCGAGATGGACGCCAGTTCCAGATTGCCCCGCGCCATGGCCGCCGGCTCGGCGCCCTGCTTGAACAAGGATGCGTTCAGGTTGATCTGAACGTCGAATTCGCCCGGCGCGCTCTTGTCGAGCGCGTCCTTGAAGACGGTCCACATCTTGGCGTGCCAGTCGTCGGCGACCGCCGGCGTGGAAATCCGCAACGTGATCTTGTTTTGCGCCTGCGCCGGGGCAAGCATCGCGCCCGTCAGGGCCAGCGCGGCAAGAGCGGCAAGAAGGCGGCGGCAAAGCATCGGGGACCTCATGGTTTCCTCCTCGGATACGCGGCTGTTCGCAATGAAGGGCAACGCCCCCGCAACGGCCCCGCGGGCTGTTGGGTCTGTTCGGTTTTTTCGTTGCGCTCCCTCTGGACGCGGCCATCCGCGCGCAGGGTTGAATAATGCCCATAGAACGCGATGGGCGCAACCGAATCCAGGCGAGGGCGGCGCCCGGGTTGAGGCCCTATTCGGCCGCGCCGCGGTATTTTTTCGCCATCTGGTCCGGCGTCAGATAGCGTTTTTCGATCGCCTGCAACTCCTCGAATCCCACCAATTCGTTCAGTTCCTCGAACGACACCGCGAGATCGGGGCGTTCGATCACCTCGCCGGTTTCCATGATTTGATGAAGCACCGCGAGGCCGTTCTTCATGCCTTGGATGGCGGTCGAGGTGAGCAGCCGCGGGAAAATGGCCACCGCGACGCCCAGGTCCTCCATCTGCCGCGGCGAAAGCAACGGCGTGGTGGACCGCCTGCGAATGCCGAAACCCATGTTGACGCACAGCGGCTTCGGCACGTTCTTCGCCACCGTGGCGATATCGGAAACCGACATCAGCGCATCGGCGAACAGCAGGTCGGCGCCGGCTTCCGAATAGCGGTTGAGGCGCTTGATCGCCTCGGCGAGGCCGTGCGTCGCCAGCGTGTCGGTGCGCGACTTGATGATGAAGTCCGGGTCGCGCCGGGCATCGGCCGCGGCCCTGATCTTCTCCACGCCCTCTTCGAGGGAGATGACTTCCTTGCCCTTCATGTGGCCGCAGCGCTTGGGCCACACCTGGTCTTCGAGCATCACGCCGGCGAGCCCCGCGTCCTCGAATCCGCGCACGGTGAAAAATGTGTTGACCGCGTTGCCGTAGCCGGTGTCGCCGTCGGCGAACAGCGCCATGCCGGTGCAGCCGGCGAGGTAGCGGCAGGCCTCGACGTTCTCGCGGTAGCCCATGACGCCCACATCCGCCCAGCCCATCATGGCCTCGCTGATGCCGGATCCGGTGATGAACGCGGCGGGAAAGCCCGCCTTTTCCACCAGCCGGGTGCTGTAGCCGTCGAACACCCCGGGCAGCACCAGGATTTTCGGATCGGTCATCAACTGGCGGAACAGCTTTCGCTTTTGATTGGCCGTTTTCGGCTTGGCGCTTGGACTTGGCATGGCGTTCTCCTCCGGGCAGGCGTTTCTACGCGGCGCGCGGCGGCGCGCGGCGCCGTCGTTCGTCCCGCGCGATGGCGAGGACGGCAACAAAAATAACTCCGGCGCCGGCGAAGGTGGGGATGTCCGGCGCTTCGGCGAAGATGATGAAACCGGTCAGGGCGGCGAAGGGAAGCTGGACGAAATCCATTGGCGCGATGGCGGTAGCCTCGCCGATCGTGGCGGCGCGCGCGATGGCATATTGCCCGGCTGCCGCTACGGCGGCGCTCATTGCCAGCCACCCGAACTGCGTCAGGGTTGGCGAAACCCAATCGACGACCGCGAAAGGAAAGGCGTACATGGTCCCGATGACGGAGAAGTAGAACACGATGCGCGCCGACGGCTCGGTAATCGTCAGTTGCTTCACCTGGACCATGGTGATGCTGGAAATGACGCCGCCCAGCAGCGCCACCAGGATGGCGGTATCGAGATGGAGTGTGGGCCGCGCCACGATCAGGACGCCGGCGAAACCGAGCAGCACCAGGAAGCCTCGGCGCCAGCCCACCTGCTCGCTCAAGACCAGCCAGGCCACCAGGGGCATCCACAAGGGCCGGGTGAAGGAAATCGCGGTAAAGGTCGCGAGCGCGAGCGATTTCACCGCGAACACCCAGCACCACATGGACACCGCGCCCACCGTGCCGCGCACGACGTGAAGGCCGAGCCGCCTGGTGGCGAGCGCGCGGACGCCGCCCCGCGCGACCCATGGCAGCACCAGCGGCACCGCCAGCGCCATGCGAAAGAAGAATACCACCATCACCGGCAGCTCTTGCGTCAATTGCTTCAGCAGCGCGCTCATCGCCACGATGCAGGCCGCCGCCGTCGTCATCCACAGCATCGCGCGGGCGTTGTCGGCGCGCGCCGGACGCGCCCCGATGCCGATGGGCGCCAAAGGTTCGGTCATCGTGCCGCCGCTAGCGGTCCGACCCGGACAGGCCGTAACCGGTCTGTCCGCCCGGACCACTAGCAAATCCAATAAGTTGCGGTACGCATCCGACACAATGAGTGGGACTCAAGCGTCGGATGCGTACCATCCCGCTATCCGATGGAAATGACGACATTGGCGTGGCCGTCCAGGCTCGCCTCGCACCCCGGCGGCACGACGATGGTCGTGTCGTATTCCTGGATCAACGCCGGCCCGGGCCGTTGCCCGCGTTCCAGATCGCGCCGGGACAGGACCGCCGCATCGAGGAGCCCCTGGTCGGGGCCGAAATAGACCCGCCGCTGGGTTTCCGCCGCCGCTGAAATGTCGGGCATCCAGGTTGTCCCGTGTTCGACCTGGCGCGGCAAGCGCAGCACGAGGCGGACGGTCACCAGCTCGAACGCCTTGGCGTCCGCGCGGTGACCGTAGGTCCGCTCGAACTCGGTTTCGAACTCCTCTTCGATCTTCCGCATCCGGGCGTCGTCAAGCGGCCCGTCGGGTAAGGGCACCGTCAACTCCGACGATTGGCCCCGGTAGCGCAGGTCGCCAAATCGCGCCACCTCGGCCGACGCCGGATCGTAGCCTTCGGCATGGGCCCGCCGCAGCAGATCCAACCGCATTTCATCGAGGGCCGCTTCGACCGCCGCCAGATCCGCGCCGCGCGTGGAGGTCAGCACCGTGCGCGCGGTGTGGTGCTCGACCTCGGCGCGCAGCAGCCCAAAGGCGCTGAACACGCCGGGCGCCGGCGGAATCAGAACCTGGCGGATGCCGAGCTGGCGCGCCAGCGCGGCGGCGTGAATTGGCCCGGCGCCGCCGAACGCCATCATGGCGAAGTCGCGCGGATCGCGGCCCCGCTCCACCGAAACCGATTTGATCGCGCGCATCATGTTGGAATTGGCGACGGCGTGAATGCCGTGGGCCGCGTCCAACAGCGACAATTTCGCCGGCTCGGCGACCGCCCGGCGGATGGCGGATTCCGCCAAGGCCGCGTCCACCGCCAGCGACCCGCCAGCCAGCGAGGTGGAGCTGATATAGCCGAGCACGAGATTGGCGTCCGTCACCGTCGGCTGGTCGTTTCCCTGCCCATAACAGGCGGGGCCGGGCACGGCGCCGGCGCTGCGCGGCCCGACGCGGAGCGACCCGCCGGCGTCGAGCGACGCGATGCTGCCGCCGCCCGCGCCCACTTCGGAGACGTCGATCACCGGAATTCGCAACAGATACCCGCCGCCGCGCACCAGCCGGCTGCTCACCGATACGGTGGAACCGACCTCATATTCGCTGCCGCGCAGGATTTCGCCGCGCTCGATGATCGAGGCCTTGGTCGTCGTGCCGCCCATGTCGAGGGTGATGACGTTGGGCAGGCTGCATTCGCGCGCCAGGCGCTGGGCGGCGACCACGCCCGCCGCCGGGCCCGATTCGATGATCGTCACCGGCCGCTCGGCGGCGGACGCGGCGCTGATCAGCCCGCCATTGGACTGCATGACCAGGATCGGCGCTTGCACGCCCTGGCCGGCCAGGGCGTCGCGCAAAAGATTGAGGTAGCGCGAGATCAGCGGCGCCACATAGGCATTGACGACCGTGGTGCTGGTACGCTCGAACTCCAGCATCTCGGGCAATATGTCGGACGACAGCGAAACATGCGTCTCCGGCAGGCGCGCGCGCAGGCGGTTGCCGACCTCGCGCTCATGGCTCGGGTTGCGGTAGGAATGGAGAAAGCACACGGCCACCGCCTCGACGCCGCTGGCGGCGATCTCCTCGATCGCCGCGTCGACGGATGCCCGGTCCAAGGCGGTCAGCACATTGCCGCGCGCGTCCAGGCGCTCGCGCACCGCGAGGCGCAAGGCCCGATCCACCAGCGGCTCGGGTTTTTTCCAGCCCAGGTCATAGGACAGTGGAATGCGCAGGCGGCGCAGTTCCAGCACGTCGCGGAAGCCCTCGGTGGTCAGCAGGCCCGTGCGCGCGCCCTTGCGCTCCAATATGGCGTTGGTCGCCACGGTGGTGGCGTGCACGACGTCGCCGATGGCGCCGGGCTGGAAGCCTGTCTCCGCGCAATAGTCGGCCACGCCTTCGACGATGGCGCGCGAATAGTCGGCGGGCGTCGAGGGCCGCTTGCGGCGATCCAATTTCCCGTCGGGACGCAGGAACACCAGGTCGGTGAAGGTGCCGCCGATATCGACGCCGACGCGGAGCGCGGGGGCGGCGGTGGCCGTCATGCGGCGTTTTCCTTGGTGGTTTTAGCCCGCTGGGCGCGCTGTCCCGCGGTCGCCGGCGCATCCACGCGCCAGGGCCCGCGCAGGACCACGACGCCATAGTCGCCCAGCGCCGCTTCTGGCGTCACCTTGCCGTTGCGCACGTCGTCCAGCACCAGCGCCGGGTCGCGGCGCAAGGGGTCGCCATAGCCGCCGGCGCCCGCCGTCGTGTGGCGGACAGCCTGGCCCTTGGCGAGCGGCCGGGTGAACTTGGTCGGCAACTGCCGCCAAGTCCCGTTATCGTCGAGGAGATTGTTCGACGGCTGCCCGTTGCGCCCGCCCATGAGGCCATAGGGCGTGTTGTGGCGGCGATCGGACCGCAACTGCAAGGTGGCGCGCTCGCCCAGGAAGCGCAACTGGCGCATCACCGCCATGCCGCCGCGCCATTCCCCCGGCCCGCCGCTGTCGGGCACCAGTTCGTAGCGCTCGACGCGTATCGGCGCCTGATTCTCCACCATTTCGATCGGCGCGTTGGCGATATTGGCCGCCGCGTTGGCGACGCCGTCGATGCCCTCGCGCCGGTAGCCGCCGCCCCAGGCGCCCATCACCGCCTCGCGGAACAACGAGAAGCGCCCCTCCGCGTCGTAGCAGCCGAAACTGTAGCTCGTGGTGCCGCCCTCGCCGGCGGCGCGCACGGCCTGGGGGACGGCCTGAGCCAGGGCGCCGAACATGGCGTCGATGAGACGGAAGCCGCTGATGCCCCGCGCGGCCACCGCCGCCGGCGGGCGCGGATTGACCAGGCAGCCCAGCGGCGCCTTGACGTGAATGGGGCGGAAAAAGCCGGCGTTATTGGGCGCGTCGGAGCCCATGATCGAGCGCACGGCGAAATAGACCGCCGATTTGGCGAACGACAGCGTCGAGTTGATGGCGCCCCGCACCTGGGGCGAGGTGCCGGTCATATCGACGGTCAATTCGTCGCCTTCCACGTGCACCGCCACCGCCACCGTCACCGGCTGGTCCATGTTGACGCCGTCGTCGTCCAGCCGGTCCACGAAGCGGTAAACGCCGTCGGGGATCGAGCGGATGGTGCGCCGCGCCTCGCGCTCGCTGTAATCCAGCAGCTCGTCGAAACAGCCTTCGAGTTCGGTCACGCCGTAACGCTGGGCCAGCTCGGTCATGCCGCGTTCGGCGATCCGGCAGGCCGCCACTTGCGCCTGCAAGTCGCCCAGCACCACGTCGGGGATGCGGACGTTGATGGCGATCATGTCCATCAGCGTCTGGTTCGGCTGGCCGCGCTCATAGAGCTTCAGGATGGGGATGCGCAGGCCTTCCTGGTAGATCTCGGTCGAGTCGGCGGCGCTGGAGCCGGGCACGCGGCCGCCCATGTCGTTGTGGTGCGCCACCAGCATGGCGTAGCCCAGCAAGCGCCCGGCCACGAACACCGGCTTGAACATGAAGATGTCGGGCAAATGCATTCCGCCCTGATAGGGGTCGTTCAGGATGACGATATCGCCGGGCTCCAGCGTATCGCCGTATTTGGCGATGACGGCGTCCATGGCGTCGGGCACCGAGCCCAGATGCAGCGGCAGGCTCAGGCCTTGCGCGATCATGCGCCCGCGCCGGTCGCAGAAGGCGCTGGAAAGATCCATCGTGTCTTTCATGATCGACGAATAGGCGATGCGGATGATGGTCAGCACCATCTCGTCCACCACCGAGCCGATGGCGTTCTTGATTAATTCGAGACGTACGGGATCATGCGCCATGTGTCATCCATCGCGACGGGAACGGCCGAGCGATTCCAGCCCCCATTCACTTGCCAAGGCCTAGGCTCTTGACGATCGCCCCAAGCTGGGCGTCCTCGACGGCAACGCGAGTCTTCAGTTCCTCGGCGGTGCTTCCAACCGCGACCTCGCCCCTGGCTTCCATGGCCGCGCGATATTCACCTGACGTTGCCGCGCGCCGGAAAGCCTGTTCCAGGATGGCCACGCGATCCGGCGCCATGCCCTTGGGGCCAAAGACCCCCCGCCACAGCGTGGTGTCCAGTCCGGTCACGCCCAAATCGTCGACACTCATGACATTCGCCATCATCGGGCTGCGTGCCGCCGAGGAAACCAGAAGGCATTTCGACGTACCCGCCTTGACGTGAGGCATGATCGCCGAGATCGGGCCGCCATAGATGTCGATGTGGCCGCCGAGCACGGCCTTGAGGGTCTCACCGGCGCCGCCGAAGGGTACGGAGATGACCTTCGCATCGAACTTCTGGAATACGCGCTGCGCCGCGAGATTGATCAGTCCTCCCGGTCCGTCATTTCCAAAGGTGTACTTGCCAGGCGTTGCGCGAATCTCATCCAGCAGTTGCTTGCCATCATTCGCCTTGAACTTCACGTCGGTGCAGAGCGCGACCGGCGACGCCGAATAAAGGCTGATGGGCGTGAAGTCGGTGGGCGTATAGGGCGTCGCGGTGGTATGTGGCTGCACGATCAACTGGCCGTTGTACCAGGCGCCGAGCACGTAGCCGTCGGGCTTGGCTTCCATCAGGCTCACGAACGCCGGCACGCCGCCGCCGCCGCCCCTGTTCACGATCACGACCTTCTGACCGAGTATCGGCTCGACGGATGCCGCCAGCATGCGCATGGTGATGTCGGTTCCGCCGCCGGGCGGCGCCGGCACGATGACCTCGATGGGGCGGGAGGGGAATTTCTCCTGCGCCACGCCATGGCTTGTGGGGTTGAGGGCCAAGCCCGCCGCCAATAAAGCGGCGATCATTCTTCCGCCAATCATGTGAGCCCTCCCTTGCTCGTCGTCGCCGAATTCCTGGCCGCCATTCGGGATAGCGTCACGACCCCCGGCGGTCAACGCCGCCCCATCGCGGCGCGAGGGATCATGCGCCATATTTTTTCTCCTGGGCCTTGTAGTCCTTCAGCCCGGCGATTTCCCAGAAGTCGTCGAACCGCACCATGCGGTCCCAGACCGTCAGCGAGTTGCCCGTTTCCTTGATCTCGGTCAGCACCTCGCGCATCGCCTTGCACGCGGCCATGAGGGCATGGACGTAGAAGCAGGCGGTCTTGAAGCCCAACTTCTCAATTTCCGACACGTGCAGGCGCGGCACCATGCCGCTCGGCGAATGGTTGAAATGCAGCGGCACGCGGCCGCGGAAGCGCTTGGCCATGGCCCTGATCTCGTCCATGTCTTCCCGCATCTCGAAGAACAGCATGTCGGCGCCGGCGGCGAGATAGGATTCGCCGCGGTCGAGGGTGTCTTCCAGGCCGTTGACCATGAGCGCGTCGCAGCGGGCGATGATGACGAAGTCCTTGTCGCGGCGGGCGTCCAGCGCGGCCCTGATCTTGCCGGCCATTTCATCCTTGGCGATGAGGCGCTTGCCGGACATGTGACCGCACTTCTTCGGCCATACCTGGTCCTCGATGTGGATGCCGGCGACGCCGGCGCGCTCGAACTCGCGCACCGTGCGCATGGCGTTGATGGCGTTGCCATAGCCGTTGTCGGCGTCGACGATGACGGGAATGTTCACCGCCTCGGCGATGTAGCGCGCGTTGTCCACCATCTCGGGCATGGTCACCAGGCCGATGTCGGGAAGCCCGCGCGACATGGAGCTTCCGGCGCCGGTGACCACGCATAGCGGATAGCCCACCTGCTCGACGATGCGGGCGCTCAACCCGTCATGGGCGCCGCCGCCGAGCACGATGCCGGGCGCGGCCAACAGCTCGCGCAATTTCGTCGTCATGCGCATGAAACGCGGCCCTCCTAACCTATGGCAATTTCGCTGCCGACGAGCGGCGGAAGCCCAGCAGCCAGGCGGCGCATTGCAGCACCACCAACAGGACGATGGCGCCGACAAAAATCTTGGACATGGCGCCTTGAACCAATATCCACCAGTCGCCATTGGAGATGGTCAGCGCGCGGCGGAGCGATACTTCCATGCGGTCGCCGAGCACGATGGAGAGCAGAAGCGGCGCCGGATCGAACTTCGCCTTGCGCAACACGTAACCGATGAGGCCGAAAATGCCCATGATGACGATGTTGCCGGGGTTCGAGGCGACGCTGTAAATGCCGATCATGGACACTAGCAATATGCCCGGCGACAGATAGTGGTAGGGAATGCGCAGCAGGTTCACGAACAGCCCCACCATGGGCAGGTTCAGCACCAGCAGCACGACGTTGCCGATGTACATGCTGGCGATCAGCCCCCAGAACACGTCGGGGTGCTCGGCCACAAGCTGGGGGCCGGGCTGCACGTTGTGGACCATCAGCGCCGACAAGAGGATCGCCGTCGCCGGCACGGCGGGGATGCCCAGCACCAGGAGCGGGATCATGGCGCTGCCGGTGGTGGCGTTGTTGGCGGTCTCGGGGCCGGCGACACCCTGGATCTTGCCGGTGCCGAAGGCCTCGGGCTCGTTCGACAGCTTGCGCTCCACCGCATAGGACACGAAGGTGGAAATGACGTGCGAAATGCCGGGAATGAAGCCGAAGACGAAGCCGATGATGGTGCCGCGTCCGATGGCGGGCGCGGAATCCTTCAGGTCCTGTAGTTTCGGCACCAGGCTGCGCAGCGTCGGCTTGATTGCCTTGACCTTGGCGATGTCCTCGAGGTTGAGCAGGATCTCGCTGACGCCAAAAAGGCCGAGCGCCACGGCGACGAAATTGATGCCCTCGGTGAAGCGCATGACGCCGAAGGTGAAACGCGGATGGGCGGTGATGGGATCGACGCCGATGGTGGCGATCAGCAGGCCCACGAGAACCATCGCCAGCGTCTTCACCGGCGGGCCGCCGCTGACGAAGCTGAGCGTCAGCAGCGCAAGCAGCATGAGCCCGAATTCCGCCGAGGGTCCCACTTGCAGCATCAGCTTGGCCAGTGGCGGGGCGAACAGCATCAGCCCCACGATGCTGGCCGTCCCGCCCACGAAGCTGCCGATCGCGGCCACCACCAGCGCCGGGCCGGCGCGGCCCTTGCGCGCCATTTCGTGCCCGTCGATGCAGGTGACGATGGACGCCGCTTCCCCCGGAATGCGGACGAGAATGGAGGTGGTGGAGCCGCCATACATGGCGCCGTAAAAAATGCCCGACAGCATGATGATCGCCGACGCCGGCTCGAGCTTGAAGGTGAGCGGCAGCAGGAGCGACAGCCCGACCAGCGGCCCCAGCCCCGGCAGCACGCCCACCACCGTTCCCCAGACGCAACCGATCAGGCAATAGAGCAGGTTGTCGGGCCTGAGCGCGACGGCAAACCCGTTCATCAAGGGCTGGAAGGCGTCCATCGATCCCCGGTTCTCCTAGGGGGACCAGGGATAGGACGGCAATGAAACGCCGAGGCCGTGCAGGAACGCCAGGTTCATGACCAGGGCCGCGGCGAAACCGGCCACGAGCGAGCCCAGCCAGCCCAGCGGCGACAGCATCCGCAACAGGACGAACAGGAACAGGGTGCCGGTGAGCACGAACCCCAGGCGCTCGAACAGCAGGCCGGCGCCCACCAGCGCCAGAAACGTGACCGCGATCCGGCGGTTGCCGACGACCACGGCTTCGGCCTGGCCCCAGCCGGGCCGCCACGACATCAGGAGAAGGGTCAGCGACGACAGCGCCAGAAGCACACCCACGGCCATCGGCAGCATGCCCGGACCGGGAAGCGAAATTGTCCCGCCGGGCATGCCCGCCGATTGCCAGATCACGAACGCCGCCAGCACGAACAGGGCAATCGATATGCCGCGCTCGAGTCGCGTCAGTGTCGTCTTCAAAGGCCCTGTTCCCGCTGCGTGAAACGCGCGCTTACTTCTTCGTCAGGCCGATCGCCGTCATCACCTTGCTAATCGCCACGAACTCCGTATCGATCAGCTTCCTGAAATCGTCGGCCGAGCTTCCTTTGGCGTCCTCGCCGCGCGATGCCATGAAGGATCTGAACGCGTCGCTCTTCGCGGCGTCGGCGAACGCGTTTTGCAGTGTCGCCATCCGGTCCGCCGGCAGGCCATTGGGCGCGATGACGCCCCGCCACAGCACGGTGGATTCCTCGGGGATGCCGAGGTCGGTGAGGCTGGACGCGTCCGGCACCCCGGCATTGCGTTCCGGCGCGGAAACAATGAGGCACTTGGCCGACTTGTCCTTCAAATAGGGCTGCACCGGCGCGATCGACCCGCCGTAAATGTTCACATGGTCGCCCAGAAACGCCTTCAAGGTCTCGCCCGCGCCATTGAAGGGAACCGCGCGCGCCTTGACGCCCAGCTTCATGAAGATGCGCTCGGTCGCAAGATGCAGCGTGCCGCCGACCCCGTCATTTCCGTAGGTGAGTTTGTCCGGGTTCTGGCGCAGGTGCTCGATGAATTCCTTGCCGTCCTTGGCGGGAAAATCGGCCTTCACGCAAAGCACGGTGGGCGCCCATGTGGACAGCGTGACGGCCGCGTAATCGCCCGGCGCATAGGGCGCCGGCAGCAAGTGCGGCGACATGGTCAGGGGCGCGTTCCACAGCCCGCCGATGGTGTAGCCGTCGGCCTTGGCCTGGATGATCGACGCCATGCCCACATAGCCGCCGCCGCCGGTCTTGTTCACGATCACGACCTTCTGGCCGAGTAGCGGCTCCACCAGCTCGGCGAGCTTGCGGAACGCGATGTCCGTGCCGCCGCCGGCCGCCGTGGGGATGACCATTTCGATGGGGCGCGAGGGGAACTTCTCCTGGCCCCAGGCGCCGAACGCCGTGCCAAGTGCCGCCAACGCGAGCGCCAGAATGCCGACAGTTTGATTGAGACGCATGTTCGATTTTCCTCCTTATGCCCAGTTATTGCGCCCGGACTTTTCATGCCGTCCAGGCATTCCAAACGTTCCCCAAGCGCCGGCGCCGCACCGTGGTATTGAGAAAATATTGGCCTGCGGCCACACTGGGCCGCGTGCCGGGTACGCACCACCCAGCAATATAGCGCGTTTTCGCGCGGAAAGAACGATGTTTAAGTCCCCCGGACTGCCCCTGCGCGTCGATTCCCACGCCCATGTGTTTCGCCGCGGCCTGAAGCTCATTGCCGGTCACCGCTACGATCCGGAGCGGGACGCGCTGTTGCCCGAACTGTTGGCGCTCTACGACCGGCATGGGATCACCCACGGCTTGCTCACGGCGCCGAGCGTTTACGGCGCCGACAACTCGCTCCTGCTTGCCGCCCTGGCCGCCGCGCCCGACCGGCTCCGCGGTACCGTGATCGTCGACAAGTCCATTGGCCGTCCGGCGCTGGAGGAACTGAACCGCGCCGGAGTGGTGGGCGTTAGGTTCAACATGTTGAAGCGCCCCGATCTTCCCGATCTGCGCTCGGCCGCGTGGCGGCGGGTGTTGGAAGCAGCGGCGGCCCTGGACTGGCATGTCCAAATCTATATCGAGGGCCCGCGCCTCCCGGCGCTGCTGGAATCGGCCGACGACATCGGGGTCAAGGTCGTGGTCGATCACTTCGGCAATCCCGACCCGGCGCTGGGCGTCGCCTGCACCGGATTCCGCGCGCTTCTCGACGCGGTGGCCAAGGGCCGCTGTTGGGTAAAGCTTTCGGCCCCCTACCGCCTGGGCGGCGTCGACGCCGCGCCCTATGCCGCGGCGCTGCTCCGCGCCGGCGGACCGGAACGGCTGGTGTGGGCGAGCGATTGGCCGTGGCCCCAGCACAGCGATGGGCTTGACTACGCCAAGACGCTTGGCTGGCTTGACCGCTGGGTGCCCGTGCCCGCGCAACGCAACGCGATCCTCGGCCCAACCGCCTGGGAAGTTTTCGGCTTCGCGCGCCAACCCGGATAGACTTGCGGCCAACGGCAAAAAGGCAGTCCCATGCGCGCCACGACCATCCTTCGCCACATGCTGAAGTCGGGCACCACGGTTGTGGCCCCCGGCGTCTATGACGGGATGTCGGCCCGCCTGGTGGCGCAAGGCGGGTTTACCGCCGCTTACGCCAGTGGCGGCGCCATCGCCCGCGGTAGCGGCATACCCGATCTGGGCCTCTTGTCGCTGGCCGAGGTCGCCCAGCGGCTGGAGCAGATCGTCGATGCCGTGGAAATTCCCGTCATTGCCGATGCCGACAACGGCTATGGCAACGCGCTGAACGTCCAGCGCGCCGCGCATGCGTTCGAGCGCGCGGGCGTCGCCGCCTTCCATCTCGAGGACCAGACCTTTCCCAAGCGTTGCGGCCACTACGCCGACAAGTCGGTGGTTCCGGTGGCCGAGATGGTGGGCAAGCTCAAGGCGGCGCGCGACGCGTTGCACGACCCGGATTTCGTCGTCATCGCGCGCACCGACGCCATCGCGGTGGAAGGGTTCGACGCCGCCATCGACCGCTGCCATGCCTATGTCGAGGCGGGCGCGGACGTGGCGTTCCTGGACGCGCCGACCAGCGAGCGGCAGATTGCCGACATCGCGCGCCGCCTGCCCGGATGGAAACTGATCAACATGTTCCATGGCGGGAAGACCCCTTTATTGCCCGTTTCGCGCCTGCAACAATTGGGTTTCGCCATCGTGATCATCCCCAGCGACCTGCAGCGGGCGGCCATCAAGGCCATGCAGCGTACCCTTGCCGCCATCGCCCGCGACGGCAGTAGCGCCGAAGTGCTGGGCGACCTGGCCGGATTCGAGGAACGCGAGGCGGTGGTGGCGACAGAGGATTTCCTGGCGCGCGGAAAACGCTACGCGCCATGACCGACGCGGCATTGCGCCGAGCCAAAAAAAGGCTGGCGGTGGAGAAACATTTGTCAAGCCGGCGAGCGGACGCCACCATGGATGGCGCGGGCAAGAACCGCGGCAAGGGCGAAAGCCTGCGCCAGCTGGCGCGGTTCGCCGCCGGCGTGGATATGCGCCGCCTGCCGGCGGAAATCGTCGACAAGGCCAAGGCCTGTCTTCTCTACGCCATGGGGGTCGGCGCCGCCGGTCTGCGGCTGCCCCAGGCGCGTCAGGTGGCGCCGGCCATCGCCGCCATGCGCCGGGCATGTTCACGGACACCAGACCTGGGTTCTTGCCCAGCCAGCTACTGATGCTACACGCGTTCCAGCGCCAGGGCCGCGCCCTGGCCGACGCCCACGCACATGGTGGCCAGCGCCCGCCGGCCGCCGGTCTTCTCCAATTGGTGCAAGGCGGTCAGCACCAGGCGCGCCCCGCTCATGCCGAGCGGATGGCCGAGCGCGATGGCGCCC